>CALDNG010000487.1 GCA_937915285.1 uncultured Desulfomonile sp.
TGTCGTTGTTGAACCTAAAGCGCACGCGCCGCCTTTTGTCCCAGTAAAACTGCGGTATCAACAAGATCCTCCGGACTGAACGCGCCCCAAAGAAATGA
Source organism: uncultured Desulfomonile sp. (assembly GCA_937915285.1). Lineage (GTDB taxonomy): Bacteria > Desulfobacterota > Desulfomonilia > Desulfomonilales > Desulfomonilaceae > CAITZA01. The sequence continues at coordinate 99 of CALDNG010000487.1, forward strand.
AAAACCACTCAGGACCTCAAGATGAACGAAGTTATCCATAGCTTTGAAAATATTCTTTTACTGTTCTTGAAAAATTATTTTATGAACTGGATCCGTAAGACGGATTTATTGAGGTTTGACCCTTATGATGCCTACCAGTTTACCCAGGATTTTTATTCTTGAACGCTCAGTTCCCCTGAAAACAAGAGAATCGTAAAGTTTATTGGCAGGTCGTAACTCTATTTGATCATTTCCGGATTTAAAAATTTTCAGAGTGGCTTCCGGTTCAATTCCTTCCACAATAACAGCAACTATGGAGCCGTTATCGGATTCCTGCTGCGGTCGAATTATAGCTATATCCCCATCCCGGATATAAGCCTCAATCATGGAATCACCCTTGACCTCCAGGGCAAAAGCTTCAGACGATCCAAAAAATGATGGATTTATGGGCAAATGTTCTTCCGCAATCTCTTGAGCCAGAATGGGTTTACCTGCGGCAATACGGCCCAAAACAGGTATGGAAGGCTCCTGAACTGATTGCGCGCCAGAAAGTTTCCAGGCCCTCTTCTTGCCCGCTAACCTATGTATATGCCCCTGTGACTCAAGCAAACGGATATGCCTGATGAGGCTACCATGAGAAACTAGCCCCAAACCCTGGCAAATCTCTCTCAAGGAAGGAGGAATACCTTCCCGTTTCTGGAAGAGCCTGATAAAATCGATTATTTGTTTCTGTCTTTCCGTCATTTTCATATTTTTATTTTAGAGACAATATGGTCTCATTGCAAGCAAAAAATTTTTCGACATTAACTTAAAGAGGTCAACTCACCCAAAAAACTACAACTCCATACACGTAAGTCATCCGCCAGCCCAGTTAATTTATTCGTTCGAATCAAACTCCGTTTCGTGTCATACAGCGACCGTTTGTCTTCAAGCAGTATCGCTACCAGAATCAAGCACATTCCTTACAATCCTGGCCAACTCCTTTTTAAGCAACGGTTTATCAATAACTGCATTAAGGCCAAGTTCTTTAATTCTACCAGACGGAAGACTCTGGCTGAGCCCCGTACACACGATGATCGGTATATCCGCCCTGATAGACCTGACCTCCATGGCTAATTCATCACCCGGCATTTCCGGCATTGACAGATCTGTAAAAATGAGATCGAAACTATCAGGATCTTCTTTGAAAAATTTGAAAGCCTCGACTGGATCCGTAAGCGCTACAACTGTATAGCCCAAACTTTCGAAGATGGACTTTCCGACATCAACCAGTATTGCCTCATCGTCTACGACAAGGATTTTCTCGTTACCACCCGGGACAGACGAAGCTTTGAGCGACTTAACCGGCGCCTGAGGAGACTCCTCAATGACCGGCAAATAGACATTAAAAGTAGAACCCTTGCCCAGATCACTCTGAACATTCACAAATCCTCCGTGACTTTGAACAATGCTATGGACTATTGAAAGCCCGAATCCGGTGCCTTCTCCTTTTTCCTTGGTAGTGAAGTAAGGCTCAAAAATGTGATCCATAACTTCCTGGGACATTCCATGTCCGGTGTCGGAAACACTAAGATGCAGATAATCACCGGAGGTTCCCGAAAATGGATTAATGCTATAGTCATGTTCTAAGTGAATTAATTTAAGACCTACCTTCAAGGCTCCCTTGGAGCCTTTCATGGCATAAGCTGCGTTTGTGCATAGATTAATGAGCACCTGATGGATTTGTGTAGGATCTCCGTCTATCCTTGGAAGTCCGGTCTCAATCTGTTGCTTTATTTCGATCGTAGTTGGAATAGACGCTCTCAAGAACTTTACGCCTTCCTTTATGATCGGAACAATGTCCAGTGGTTGGCGTTCCGGCTTATCCCTGCGGCTGAACGCAAGTATTTGCTTGACCATATCGCCAGCCCGGTTGGCAGCGTTAAGGACCCTTTGAAGGTTGGATTGCATTCGACTATCTTGCGGTAAATTCTGAATGACAAGTTCCGTGTTGCCTGTGATCGCAAACAGAATATTGTTGAAATCGTGGGCAATACCGGCGGCTAAAGTCCCTATCGCTTCCATTTTCTGTGATTGAATGAGCTGCCTCTTCAAATCAAGTTCTTTGGTCACATCACGGGCCACTTTGACATAATTGATAATGGCCCCGGACGAATCGAACACCGGTGATATGGTTCCCTCTTCATGAAAAAGTGAACCGTCTTTTTTCTTATTGATAAAAACTCCTGACCAGACTTCGCCACGCCTGATCGTATCCCACATTTTTTGGTGATATTCCTTGTCATGTTTATCACTTTGAATCAGGGCGATATTTTCTCCGACGGATTCTTGGAAAGAG
>CALDNG010000488.1 GCA_937915285.1 uncultured Desulfomonile sp.
CAAGATATCCTTTGTGGAATACATGAAAATATGCTGGTGGCCCATGATGATCACCGTGACAATGTCCATGGTCTACCTGCGTATCGCTTATTAGTTGGATCTGCCGGGGAATGGCCATGCGGAACTCAGGAAGGGTTCCGATGAGAAGTTGCTCCATTATCCCGGACTCAAAAACATCAAACCCCGGCCCTATAATGCCGGGGATCAATAATGCGAGATTAACTCTCTCTGGCAGGAGAAATAATGGGATTTAAAAGCATAGTTTGTGGTGTCACAGGATCGGCCCATGCCCAAAAGGCCGCGCTAGAAGCAGCAGTACTTGCAAAACAGAATAACGCCAAACTGACCTATGTCTATGCAGTGGACACTGGTTTTCTCAAGAGCAGTTTCGGTGGCATGTCTACCAGCATAGCCCAGGAAGGCTTGGAGCGCCTCGGAAGCCAGATTCTGGAATTCGCCGAGCAACTCGCTCAAGCCCATCAGATAACCCCCAAAAAGGTTGTGAGGAGCGGCCCTGTACTCGAGATTCTACAACAGGTTGTCCAGGAGGAGGAAGCAGACCTGCTGGTGTTGGGCCATGAAGAGCGTTCATTTTTCCAAAAGGCGCTGTTCAAGGGAGGAGTAGAGGATCACATCGAAGAATTGAAGAAGTTAACAGGAGTAGATGTGACTGTAATCCGATGAGTCTCTCAATCAATGGCGCACATTAGCGACACTCAGGGGTGATTACGGAACTTTCAAGCAACCTACATCCCTGCTGTGCTCTCGACAGGGATAAAACATTAGACGGGGTGGCCGGGATCTGATGAGACATCATGCTGATCACCGGCCAGCCACCCGAAAAACTGTCAAACACTTTGAAAATGATTCTAATAAAAGGTTAGCTGCAAGACCTGATCCCACGACAATAGAGGCAATCAAACCATCTAAAACCAGCTTGTCATTTACGCTGGTCTATCCTGTGGCCGCAGTGTTTGCAAATAGCCGCGTCCAGTCTTACAATCTCCCCACATGCTGGGCATTTCTTTTTTTGCAGCACGCATTCGGAAAGAGAAACCAGCCTGGATTTTGTTCCGCTTCTGCTGTTGCGTACAGCCCATTCCATGGCGACCCACAAGGCAAACAGCATAATGAGCGCAGGGGACCATTCCAGAAGGGATTTCAATATGTCAGGTGTATTGCTATCCATGTCGGCATTCTATACCAATGAAAATGTGATGTCGATACGCCGGTTCATCCCTGGATGTCATTAACTGTCACAAATGTTCCGGTTCATGAGTGCTATTAATTATTTTAAATTCTACAGCTTGAACAAAAACATGAGAGTGTGCTACAATACATGTTAATTATTCATTTCAGGTTTTGAAACTGCGCATCGTCGCGCGGGAGATTCAAGAATGTTGTACGGATGCCTTGAATGCCATAAAATTTGGAGTACTCAAGAGGAATTAGCTAACACAGACCTGACCGGTCTGAATCTGGAAACCTGCATGGACATCAGCCACGGTATATGCCCTGAATGTTTTCAGCGCCACGAGGACAAAGTTCATCAACATCAGAGAAACAACGGCTATTCCCAGTGCTACAACAGGACCGAAAACTGCACAAATGAACGCTGCCTGTTCCGGCCTGCCTGCGGGCATTCGGCCATTGACAACTGGAAGTCGAGCATTGTGGTTCTGCACGCCGGATACTAATCATTCGAGTCCTAATCACCCCCGGTTCCTGCCAGGAATTTGTCCATAAACGAAAAAGAACAGGAAACTACTCATTCAGGGATGTGTCCCGGGTTCGCCATCGGTTTTCTCTCCTGACGTGGGGAATGAATTTCCAATGGGGCAAACACCGAGGGCCCATGAAACGCCCATAAACTCAAGACCCTGTGAGAAAATCATCCAGTAGACATGAAGTCAATTGGCTAGGCCAGTTGCCAATAGAGAAACGAGGATATGCCTATCAGGCAAACAAGTATGGTTAGGCAACCCATTGTGTCGTCGTCATAAAGTTCATATCCATCAGCGATAATGTAGTCGGTGTCTTCAGGATTCTCGTCATCATCGTCCTTGGAGTCCTTATCTTCAGTTTCTATATTCTGGGGTTCCTCTACAGGGGTTTCCATTCAACAACCCTTTCCCTGGAAGTCTGGATTTTTATTTTTGCTCCGAATCGACGCATCCCGTCAGCTCGATCAATTTCTTCATAGCCGCTTCCCTGGCTCTTTTCCCTGCGAGAGTATCCTGCCGTGTCTCGTCCTCAATGAACTGAGCAAACACGATCGCTCGGGTGTCTTTATATAACCATCCCACGAACCATCCTATTTGAAGCTCAACATCGCGTGTCCCATCATCTTTGAGCAAGTTACCACTTCCTGTCTTGCCAAACAATTTCCAGCTAGTAGGCAATTCTTCGATGTAAAGTATATTTTTTGTGATCTCCATCGCCTTGGGACTGACAGGGAGTTTACCATCCACTAATTTTTGAAGAAAGGCTACTTGCTCCACAGGAGATATCTGCAACGAACTGGACAGCCAGGAGTTCGTCAGACCGTTATTTTTCCCAACGTCTCCGGAAATGTTTCGGTTTCCGTACTCGAAATCATTCACATATTTGCCGAATCTTTCGAGGCCCATGGTTTTGGTGATCACCTGAGAAAACCACACGCAACTGTTTTTCATCCAGAGTTTGGGATTATGCGGCTGCCTCCAGCTATCCAGCAAATCATAATACCCTGATTTAAATGGTAATTCAGGTTCTGTCTCACTGATCAGGATGCCTTCATTGTAGCCCATGAGACTAATAGCGATCTTGAAAGTCGAGCAGCAGGCATGACGGGTCCGGCAGTCTCCCTGCTGATCTATAATTTTGTCTTTCTCGGCCGCTAAAAAGCAGTTTTTGTCTGCCAAGGCCGAATCATTGATCATTAAGGCGCAAACAAGAAACAGGAAAACCTTTAGCATCTTAACCCCTTGGATTTCTGCTCTCAATATCCCCACTTCGTAGGGAGTGAAAAGATATTTACCAGGATCGGCCATACTGTCTGTCTGAATAGGCCGGCGTGACTGTCTCCTTG
>CALDNG010000489.1 GCA_937915285.1 uncultured Desulfomonile sp.
TGGCGTGGGCCTCTGCAAGGGACAATGCGTCCGCTATTCCACCTTCGCCTTCCTGGTATGCGTAGTTTATGTGGTCGACGCCATATTCCTTTCCGTTGCCCAGCAGCCTCAGGAAATCACCCGGGTAATTGCCTCCGGTAACTATAAGGATGTCTGTTACGCCGGCTTTTACCAGGCACTCGACCGGATAGGTTATCATGGGTCTGTTATAGACGGGTAGCAAGTGTTTGTTCGTAATCTTTGTAAGAGGATATAGGCGCGTTCCCAACCCACCGGCCAAAACCACTCCTTTCATCAGAAACCTCCTTCAAAAAGGCGAATCGAATGAAAAAGGGGCCCGGAAAGAATATATTGCGCCTGTGGGATGCTCATGCTGAAAAATTCGCTTTGATGTCACCGGGAAATCCGGCCCCGATACGGACATTGCCTCATGCAAGACCATCAAAACGAAAATGACCACAATAAATCTAAAAACCAGGGTCCCGATGATCCACGTCCAATCATCTTTCAATATTACAATTTTTGTCGGGCCTGTTTCAAGTTCATAAACAGTAATCCAGACTTGCCAGATAATTAGCCGCCTCCCAACTGTTGTGATTGACTTAAGATGTCAAGTAATATAATTGAGAATAAATTGTTATGAAGCGGATTAACCCGTTAATGTGTCACTACTGATCCTTAGAATAACTCGATCGTAACTCTAAAAATTAACAGGGGTATCCTGTCTCTTCCTTTTTTAGAACCCTATATAAGTTCCCGAAAAATCGGTGGTAAAATTCAGGAACAGACCTATTTGCTTCAATGGTAAGAAACTGAAAATGCTTCATCTGACACTAGAGCAATTTGTTGAGAAAATACCTGATCCATGCGCACTCATAACTTCCGGCTATGATTTGGTAGCTGTTAACAGGCGGCTGCGGGATTTTTCAGGCGGGAGCGTCGAAGGAAAATGTTACACGCAACTCGCCGGACTGGATAATCCGTGTCCCATTTGCAGGCTCCCCAAACTTTTGAGCGAAAAAGGCCGTGAAAACTTCGATGCTCACCAGACGCGCTTCGGGACTACGTGTCTCATCAATTTTGGGTATCTTGAGGACCTCAAGGGTGACGGTATTTTTATTGAGACCGTGAGACCCTTGAAGGAGTACGAGGAAAATTGCCGTGAGGCATTGAGGGAATCCGAAAAAACTCTTTCCAATACCCTGGCCAAACTCTCCGGGCTGGTTTCAGTAAGTCGTGCGCTCATGCAAAAGGCCCCGATAGGCCGGAAAATGAGGCAGGTTATCACTCACATGCAGAGCGCTTTGGGAGTCGGTTCCAACAGGCATGTATGGATAGAAATGGACGGCACGACATACGGAGATGTCCCGACAGGAACTGAAGGCCCCCTCTGCGTTCAGGAAATCAGGGTCGAAAAGTCTCCCAAGGGACGCATTTGCGCCAATTTTTCTCCTGAGGAGAGGATGCTTCCTGAAGACGAGTTCTTCCTTCAGGAGGCCAGTGATCTGATCGGTCGGCAACTGGAAATATCCGAGCTTGAAGCCATGCTGAGACGCTCTGAGGAGCGTTACAAGAAGCTTGCTGCAAACCTTGCCAAGGAGATGTGGAGCAGGACCGAAGCGCTATCCCAGGAGAGGAGCTACCTGGAGGGTGTTCTGATGTCTTCCGCTGACATCATCATCACCACTGACCTGGGCGGCCGAATAGTGGAATTTAACCCCGCGGCGGAGAGCCTTTTGGGTTATACCTCCGAGGAGGCGCAGGGTAGACCCATCTCCGACATGTGGGTGGATGCCCTCGAGCGTGAGAGGGTTCTTCAGGAAGTGACCCTGACAGGAGGCATAAGCAATTATCAGACCCAACTCAGGCATAAATCCGGAAAGATAGTCGAGATATCTCTAACCCTTTCCCTTCTGAAAGACGGCGAAGGCAGGGTGTTGGGTACGGTCGGAATCAGCAAGGATGTCGGCAAGGAAAAGGCTATCATGAGGGAGCTTGAGCGGCTCAACCAGAATTACATCGAGTCCGTCCATTTCATAAGCCACGAAATGAAAAACTCCCTGCTGGTGATCGGAGGATTTGTGCAGAGGCTCCTAAAGACGGAAACTGATCCATCCCGCACAGATCAGCTCGAAATAATCTATCATCACTCCAAATTCCTGGAAGCGATGAGCCGCGACTTTTTGACCCTGGCCGATCTTGAACAGGGTGAATTTCAGTTACGCAAAGAGGTGATAGAGGATTTCTACGAACAGGTTATCCTGCCTGCGATGGTTGGCCTTAGGGAACGTTATCCTAACTCATTCCAGAGTTACGACGCCAGCATGGGCGGAGTAGGGGCCATACGCGTAATGGCTGATCCGCGCCTGATGGAAGTCGTTTACCGCAATCTGTTCGGGAATGCGTTGAAATACGGCAAACCCAATGGACGAATAGCTTATGGCGTTGCATTCCTGGATACCGAATACGTGTTCAACGTCTGGAATGAAGGCCCCGGGGTCGAGCCACATGAGGCTGAAAAGATATTTGACAAGTTCTACAGGGTAAAAAACGAAATGACCAAGGGAAAGAGGGGGACCGGCCTGGGGCTTTACAACATAAGAAAAATAATCGAGGCCCATGGCGGAAGAATATGGTGCGAATCAGTCCCTGGGCAATGGATCAACTTCCTGTTCACCCTGCCGAGATAAACACCTCGTCGTCCCCCCATAAAATATTTAGGCGGACACGCCCGGGCACGCCTTGTGCCTGACTATGTCCGCCATGGCCACCTTGTTTGTCGAAAGAGAAATCAGTTCTTGGCCACCGGCTCAATTTTCTGGGAGGAGACTCGCTTGGGAGAAGAACTCTCCTTGAGCGCTCTCCTGTATACGAGCCTGGTGTCGTGGAAGTGGTTTGGGCTGCCCAACACCACTATGAGCAGATCGTTCTTGTCCGGGGCGAACTGTGAAGCCAGGCAATGCCCGGCCCTGGCGGTAAAACCCGTCTTGCCGCCGATTACCGGAAGGTTGTCACTAAGTAGCTTGTTGGTATTTCTGATGGGATACTCATGCTGCGAATTCAGGCTGTTCATCACATAGCCTTTCTTCTGCACGATGGAACGAATGATCTTATTCGAAAATGCAATCCTGGCTATATTGGCAATCTCTTTTGCAGTTGACGAATTGGCGTCTATTTCTTCATCCTTGATTTCATCCGGAGGCCCGGCAGGCTTGCGGTCGAGACCACTTGGGGTGAAAAATTCGCTATTTCTAGCCCCGAGTTCCCTGGCCTTCTTATTAAGCGCTGATACGAACTTCTGTTTACCTCCGGGGAATGAACAGGCAAGAGCCTCGGCGCAATCGTTGCCAGAACTTATAAGCATGCCGTGCAATAGATCGTTTACCGTAAATTCATCACCGGGTTTGAGACCCACAACATGCTTGGGAACAGATTTGATGTGATCAGGCGTCTTGACCTTTTTGTCCAGTGGCATGTTCTCAATTGTGACTAACGCGGAAACAAGCTTGGTCAGGCTTGCAATCGGAAGCTTGAGATTCTCGTTGCGGGCCATTAGCGTCTCGTTGTTGGAGAGATTCACACAGTAAACCGCCTTGGCCTGGACTATGTTCGAAGCGGGTTTTATTGTTCTCTTCTTTGCCGGCTTTGCCTTAAGCTTTTTTATCTGGGCCTTCTTGTTCACATTCTTGTTGACAGCCTTTTTAACGGCGCTCTTCTTGGCCGCTGACGCGTTTTTTGCATCAGCTCCAATCGAGAGACTGCCGGAAAAGATGAAACATAAAATGAACAGGCCCAAAAAAACTGATCGCTTAAATGACACAGAGCCTCCTGTAAATTAGCTTGATGTCTTAAACAGGATAGTAGGAAGCAAGGAACAACTTTCAACCCTTCAAATAAACGCTTAATGAGAATCCTTATAGCAGAAAAAGAGCATTTTGAAAAGTGTTTTCCACTTTAGCAATCGTCAAAAACCCGTTTATATGAAAGGCATTCTGGCGAGACAGGGGAGGGAGTTCACTTTACCTGATGACAGAGTGTTTCACACACCCCGGACATAAGTTGACATTTGACAGAGCGTGCGGAGAAGGTTTTTGCTACAAGACCATAAACTGATTTTAGTTGGCCAAAAAAAGCTGCTTTTATTCTAGGGTTTACCTCCAGTCGTTCCTTCATGGGAACCTGTTTAAAACCCATTGATTCCTTGAAGCTCACCAGGCTGGATTTTTCACCAATCAAGGGTCGTCTTCCGTAAGACACGTATGCGACTTCCTCCCTGGACATGGCATTGTGAGTATAAGCGTATACAAGAGCATCTACAGGGTGATTTTTCAGTAAATGCGTCCGGCTGTAGGTTACGTCAATATGCCTGCCACCACCTGAGGAATAATATACTTGGAATGAGGCGAGTTCTCCGGAATTGAAGATACCCCATGCCTCGAAGAGTGGATTGTTTTCAATTGCATGGAGATATTCCTTCCATTCCTGTAACATGGCCTCGCCGAAAGGTCTTCCCTGACGATTACAGGTGTCTTCCAGATGCAAATGACCGACCTTTTTCAAAAAATCAATGGAAATGGGTTCAATCGCGCTCCGCTTGAGCGCCCAGCGTATGTTGTGTCTTCGTTTAGGGCTTTGGATGCTGTCAACATTATAATTTCTGTCCTGAACCAGCAATATCCATCCAGGAGTGTAACAACAGTTGTCAGAAGTGAAATAATGGAGAAACAAAGCGCCACGATTCCAAATACTACGCAGGTCCTCACATGACAGGGATATTTCCTTGAACGGCGGGGTAGGTCTAAAAATCTTGAAGCCAATAGAATTCCAGACGACGCCTGATTCAACCCAAGTCTCTGACCCTATCTTCCGGTAATAATCCAGGAGGTGTTTTTCCTCGAAAGATTCCTGTGCGTTTATTGCAGGATCACTCATTTTTGAACCTCTGCCCGGAATAGTGGAGCTGTGGTAACTGGTATTGTCAGAGGCGCCAACGCGGCACGAACTCTGACACCATTTTCTGCCGATATATGCTGAAAAAAATTCTCGGTTGCGAAACGCACAAAAACATTCGAAATCAGAACAGACAGTTGTCAATTCTATCAGGCGCAGGTATAAATACAATGAGAAATCAGATACTACACAATATGGTAGTCCTGCTCAACATTATTTAACCTGAATGCTCAACCATACAGGTAAAATCTGCCTGACTTTTTCTCCAGGGGTTTGGAATTATAAGGAAGGACTGTTGGACTGATGATAAGAGCTAGGGTATGGTTCAGGTGCGCGGCCATGAAGGATCCGGTTCTGCCAAGACTGCATCAACCCGCCCAAATAGGCTGGTTTGGCAAATACAGGAATATTGATCTCACCATTGAAAGGGAATTCTCAGGCGCGGAATTGCTCAAGCGAATGAAAGGGTGGATCACGGTTGACGCCCTTAAAGCCAGTGAGGAGCTTCAGAGAAAAGGAAGACTCAGGATATTCGACGACGGCGAGCTTGTTGTAGAAACCGAGACCATGGAGGACATGGTGTCCCTTCAGGGCTCTATCAGAGACATTTTTGCGGATCAATGCGATCTTGAAATCATTCCGAAGGATTAAATAGAAAAGGCGGTCAACAGGCCGCCTCTCTACAAAATCGTCCCGGAATTGAAACGACTGACTTTTCTAACTATAAATCTTCTCATCCAAAGCGTCGGCTTCGGCAGCGTCGGCTTCGAAATCACGGGCGAGCCTCGCCTGCTTTTCCTTTAGGAATTCCTTGTACCATTCACTTGCGATGATGACCGACATGACCTCATTTGTGCCGGTCCATATGGAGGCCAGCCTGAGGTCACGGAAGATCCTCTCCACCGGATATACATTCGTATATCCTATTCCACCCATTACCTGCATCGCGTTGTGAGCCACTTTCTGGCAGGATTCGGTCACAAACTTTTTGGTCTCGGATACCATGCGCCTGATCAGGTTTTGCTGGCAGGCCGCGTCAACTGATCGGGCGGTGGTGTAAACCAGTGATCTGGCTGCGTCCAGGAGCATGGCGGCTTCAGCCACCTGGAAACTCACACCCTGAAACTGGTTAATGACCTGGCCGAATGCCTTGCGTTTTGTGGTGTAAGAAGTAGCCACATCCAGGGCCGGTCTAGCTGCTCCGATCGTCATTGCTGCCGTTCCAAGGCGCTCAGGTATCATCATCGTGTTGAATACCGCATAGGCGCCGTTTAGCTTCCCGACAATGTTCTCCCTGGGAACCCTCACATCCCGAAAAACCACCCGGCCGGCTCCACCCCCGCGGCAGCCCATCAGACCGTACAGATACTGGACATCAACTCCGTCAGTCCTGTCCACTATAAAGCAGGTCAGGGCCTTGTGAGGCTCGGCGTTCATGTCCGTCCTCGCGTACACCAGGAAAAAATCAGCGCCTTCAGCGCCAACTATGAACCGTTTCTGACCGTTGAGCAAAAAGTGATCGCCCTTATCCTCTGCCAAGGAGGTTGTTCCGAAGAAGTCAGAGCCTCCGCGGGGTTCAGTCAGGCATTCTGCCGCGAACATCTCGCCCCGGAGTAAAGGCCTGACGTATTTTTGCTTCTGCTCCTCAGTCCCGTGAAGAATGATGGCGTCGCAAACAAGCTCGGCGCCAATGCCGAATGTGCATGCGAAAATGTATCCTAGAGTACCTATCTCCTCCATCAGCATGCAGGTGGTCACCCAATCCATTTCCCTGCCGCCGTACTCTGCAGGGTACCGGACCCCCAGGAGATTCCTGCGCCCGGCCTCACGGAGAAACTCCGTCGGGAACTTGATCCTGTCAGCGTCCATGTCGAGTATCATCTTGCGCGGAACCCAACTGACAAGATCACGAGCCTCTTCCCTTATCTCAAGCTGTTGTTTGGTCAGCAAATAGTCAAACATGCCATTCTCCTCAAGACTTACTATTTATACTGATCCCTCAACTGGAATTTCATTACCTTTCCGGTTGGGGTGTGAGGAAGCGCTTCCACGATATGGAAGACCCTTGGAATTTTGTACTTTGCGAGCTTGTCTGCCAGATAGCCTTTTATGAAATCAGCGTCCGGATTCTTGTCCTTGGCCGGAACTACGATCGCCGCAACCGTTTCTCCCCATTCAGCGTTAGGAACTCCGATCACAGCGGCCTCCATGATGTCAGGGCAACTCACAAGCACATCCTCCACTTCCTTGGAATAGACGTTTTCCCCACCTGTGACTATCATGTCCTTTGTCCTGTCGACTATGTAGAGGTAACCGTCGGAGTCTATCTTCGCCATATCACCTGTCTTGTACCATGAGCCGTCAAAGGCTTCAGCGGTCGCCTCGGGGTTCTTGAAATATCCTTTCATCATACTGTCAGCCTGAAGCCATATTTCGCCAACCTCATTACGTCCGGCCTGCGTCCCGTCGGGCTTCATGACTATCAGATCGGCGCCAGGCAGAGCTTTACTGCCGATTGAACCGGCCTTGGCCACCTGTTCATATGGCATCAGCACGGTACCGGTAGGACCGGATTCAGTCATGCCGTAAACCTGATAGAAGTTGTCCGACCTGTATTTTGACATGACCATGCGGGCAGTGTCTTCGGCCATCGGGCCGCCGCCATAAATCCAGCAACGCATCGAGCCAAGGTCAAAGTCGCTGAATTGCGGTATCATCTGTAACGGGAGTATGTATGAAATAGGCGCCCCAAAATAAACGGTGCATTTCTCGGCCTGAATAGCCTGAAGGAAATGCAGTGGGTGATACTCCCTGATGAGGACTACCGTCCCGCCTACATACTGCGTTCCCATGAACCAGTTGTTAAGTGGTGAGGAATGCCAGATCGGCATGGCCATGAGAGTGACATCCTGTTCACCGATCTTGACAGCCAGCGCTCCGGTTATCCCAGCCATCATTACGCTGCGATGAGTATGCAGGCAGCCTTTGGGCTTGCCCGTTGTGCCGCTGGTGTAGAGTATCTCCGCATAATCGTCATCCATGATTTCGACAGGAGTGAATCCTGGCGCATTGAACAACAAATCAGCCAGCGTTTCGTACCCTTCCACCGCCGAATCCATCGCAACCTTCCTGATGCCTGAGGAAAGCTTGGATATGACTGGAAGCAGCGACCCGTCAAAAAAAAGGATTTTGGATTCACTATGCTCGAGAATGTATTCCACTTCAGGCGCCATGAGCTTGTGATTGACCGGAACCACTACCGCCCCGGCCTTTGTCGCCCCAAAAAAGGCTGTCACAAAATCCGGGGTGTTCTGACTCATTATGGCGATCCTGTCGCCCTTGTTTATGCCCCACCCCTGTAAAAGACCAGCGGCCCGCTCGGACCTGTCTTTCAACTCGCTGAAGGTAACACCATTCCCATTGTAACGAAGGCTCACCTTGCCCGAATATTTCCTCGCGTTAAGATCCACCATTTGCGCCAGGTTCATGAGTCTCTCCCTTTCTCAAATCTGATAGTCTCTTGACAAGTTTTTCCCTCACCGACAGTATATCCTGCTCGAGAAGCTGTAACTCCCCGATCCGGTCTCTGATTTCCCTGAGTTTTTTTTCGCCGTATGCAAGAGATCTATCAATTTGCGCAACCTCATTAAACTCGGCGTCCGTCATTCCTATCATCTCGGCTATCTCATCCAGAGAATATCCAAAGCGTTTTCCCCTCAGGATGAGCTTGAGCCTGGCCCTGTCGCGCCTGTCATATATTCGTTGGTTGCCACTCGTCCGTCCCGGCGATATCAATCCCTTCTCTTCATAAAAACGTATCGAACGAGGGCTGATCTCAAACTCCGAAGCAAGCTCGGATATTGAATAGAACGTGGGTTTGATGGTGGAATTCCTTCTGGGCCAATCATAACGTTTACGTTAACGTTAAGTATAGCCCCCAAGAACGGGCCTTGTCAATTTGTTTCAACCGGTTACATCGCCTCAGCCGACAAGACCAAAAAAACGCCCTAAGGCCATGTTTTTGATGAAACTAGAAAACCAGTCCGAATGTAAAGCCCCCGCCGATGCTATACTGCGAGACGGTCAATCCGGTCGCGCTTCTGTTTATTGAGATACCTGGCGCTTCGAATTGGGCTTCAGAGTCGCCTGATATTACAGATGCGGCGCCGGTTAGCCAAACACTCAGGGATGTCTGTTTCGGTACGGGAACGAAGTATTCCCCGGTTACCCCAA
>CALDNG010000490.1 GCA_937915285.1 uncultured Desulfomonile sp.
AGGGCTTCGTTTCAATACAATCTGAAACGCAGCCCTTTCTTATGGCCTTTACCTAAGTTTGACACTAGCGGGATCGAGGGAGACCCTCGGCCCAAACGTCGGTGGGCCCTCAAGGGTGAAAAAATCCGTCAACCTTATATGGGCTCTCATATAAGAAAAAGTGCGCATGGGACAGCGTGCCCTCGGACAGGAGAGTTTTATGGCTTGATATTCAGTCATTCAGACACTCAAGTATTCCAAACTTTTCTGGATCACGCTAACTCCGACATATGTTTTGAACGCCCGAAGAACATCCTCATTTTGGACAATGCAAGCTGGCATCGCTGTGACAAGATAAACTGGGGCAGATTCGAGCCGGTCTTTCTTCCGGCTTATTCGCCAGATCTCAATCCCATGGAACGGTTATGGTTAGTGATGAGATCTGAATGGTTTTCCGATTTTTACGCCGAAACCGAGGATCAGTTGATGGATCGTATTTGCCTCACCCTTAACTGGTAAGTCGATCGGAAAGATCAGAACCAAAAAACATGCGCCATTAAGACAAGACTTTAGGCAATTGCTATACCCTCCAACAAGACTGCTTCAATATATCATGGATTAAATCCAGTAGACCTGGCGGCTTATATGATTTTATATCATTTTTTTTCAGCACAGGAAGGCTTTGGATCCAACCTCATAGCCGCCCTATAGGTATCCAAGCGATATTATGGATCCCCAAAATGGACCAGTGGGAGATATGCCCCACGACAGGAAGGATCTGATAATCAACTTGTCCGAAGCTTGTCTTCCAGCATTCGACAACGCTAACGAAATAGTCCCAAAGCAATGTCAGGCAGTGTTCAGTGGCTGCGTCACCGGTTTCACTCACAGGGAACGACGGCTGTTCACAAACTTCGAAGCGGCTCGTATTTCCTTTCGAAGGCCTGCTATAGTGAATGGCCTGGTGGTCCCATTCTCAAAACCGGACCTCCTAAGCCGGTGCTTGTTGATGAAGACGGAAAAAATAGACGATGAAAAAGATCAGAGCGACCTTCTGAGGGAATTTTAAGATGACAGGCCTAGCATCCTTGGCGGTATGCTGACTACCTTGAGTAAAGCTGTCAAAATTCTCCCCGAGGTTGAAAGCATTCCTCCTGACTTGACTCGGTTCCGTGATTGGGCACGTGTTTTCATAGCTATGGGGATGGCTCTCGGATTTTCAAGAGAAGACGGCCTGAAAATGTTGGAGAAACTCAAGAATAGAGGTGGCCACTACGTGGCAAGTGTCGTATCGGTTTGCGAATCCGTGGTTAAGCTGACAGAACATCCTAATTTGTGGAGAATTAGACACAAGGAGACCACGTCCCAGATGTGGGTAGGCGCTGTATCAGAGCTACTTGGCGAACTTGAATATGTCGCTCAAAAGAACAGGATTGACTTGACAGAGTTCCCGAAGGGGGCGGCTCAGCTAGGGAGAGAACTGGAGAATATCGCCAAAGTTCTGGGTACCTGGAACATCGTTCTGAAGCGTGATGAAGATCGAACCGGCAAGAATCGTGACAGGTACATCAGAATTCATAGAGACCTTGAAGATGTGTAAAAGGTGAGTCGGTCAACTGTTACCAAAAACGAGGCGCTTCAGCCGGCAATGCTGGGTTCCATCAAGGGCTGAATGGACAAACCTATTAGGGAATTACAGGACAGGCTCCAGAAAGATGCCTGTCCTCATTCCTGAAAACGATTTATCTTTTATATTGGACTGGGACAACTGATCGATATATAATTTTTCTCCACAAGGGTCATTGCTATCGGATCAGCGATTCAGAGAAGAAACAACCTTGGTGAGTCTTGGAGAAAACACCTATGAATAAAAGGATCTTTTTGACATTAATGATCGGGCTATTTCTAATTACGGCTGGAAGCCTTGATAGCGCCCTATGTTCTGAAACAGACTACCAGTTGATCATATCTGCCGTGGATGGCAATCTTCCCAACATACGAGAACTTTTAGCTGGCGGGGCGGACCCTAACGCCAAGGACGATGAAGGCTACACACCATTGCTCATTTGTTCCAGTGATGGAAATGCTGAATGTGTTGACCTCTTGCTGTCCAAGGGAGCCAACGTCAATTTGAAAAACATGTGGGGAGCCTCCCCAATCATGCTGGCTTCGTCCGGGGGTTATACAGAAATTGTTAAACGCCTGATAAAAATGGGAGCAGATGTCAATGCCAGAGGTAAGGCAGGTAGGACTGCTTTGTTGTGGGCTTCCGGCATGGGACATGCGGAGATAGTTAATATCCTATTGGAAAATGGAGCGGCTGTTAATGCCAAAGACGATTCTGGAAGCACTCCCCTGAGTATGGCGATATCAAACCATAAGAAAGATGTGTCCTTGCTCCTTAAAAAACATGGAGCAATTCTTGACTCTAAGATGGTTCATGATCTGGAGTTCTCCATTGTAATTGCAGCCTCAAATGGGCATGTTGATGAGGTGGAGCGCTATATGGCGGTCGGACTGACTCCTGATGCCAAAGACGAACATGGTAATACAGTTCTCGCTTTAGCCTGTGCAAACGGACATCATGATGTAGCAGAGTTGTTGATCAAACATGGGGCAAATGTTAATGCCAAAGACATCAGAGGGTCTACTGCGCTTCATAAGGCCACCGAGCGAAACAGAATCGATGTCGTGAAACTCCTCCTGGATAAAGGAGCAGACCTAAACTCCCAGGATAATAGAGGCATCTCTCCCATGATAATATCTTCATCACGAGGATATGAGGATATCAAACGCCTGTTCGAGGAAAAAGCTGTCAATAAAAGCAGAGAAGCAAAATAGCGTTGCATATTGTCATTCCCGTGGTTTCTGCCACCGGAACACTCCCATTGGCCAATTGGGCTGAGTGAATGCTCCAGATAACCTTCCGTATCTTTAGCAGTTTTTCTGGTTGACTTCTTTATCCAACCTTGGCTTGTTCACCTACCAAAATACCAACGAGAGGTGAACCATTCGCATGCATTCCAGATTATCCACACTTGGAATCTTAGCCTTGTGTCTGACAGTATCTGCTATTGTTTTTCCAGTTCTTGCCGCAGATGTAGCCCCTCAGCTCGACAAGTTCCAGGGAACCTGGGTTTTGGTTTCGGGAGAGCGAGATGGAAAGAAACTTTCTGATG
>CALDNG010000491.1 GCA_937915285.1 uncultured Desulfomonile sp.
CTGGACCGCTTCGAGTGCTTCATGTCTGGAATTTATGATTCCCAGCGCCTGTTTTTCCTTTAGAGTTCGGAGTATGTAGCCGATCAGACGACCTTGGGAGATTTTAAAGATGCTCATCAGGTCATATCCGTCGAGATAGGGCTGAACAGGGTTCTGTTCGAGGGCAAACCGGGATTCAAGAATGCGTTTAACACCATCCAGAGCCATTTGAAGGTGGCGCTGGTTTCTAGCCGGACCGTCAGAAGCCCTTAGGTCCGCGATGAATACAAGCGATAGAGCAATCACATCATCCTGGAAACGATCAAGTAGCCTGAATTTAAAACGTTTGGAAGGTTCTGTGGTGGTTAATGATCCCATCCGCATGTGGCCGCGAATGAGTAGAGAGACAAGCTCGTGTTCTTTTTTGGAAAGCCTGAGTTTCTCGGCGTGATGATCAAAAATTAGGCCCGACCATTTTTCATGGCTGTAAAAATGAACTATCCCCTTGGCGTCCCTGGTACGGACGGCCGGTTTTCCAGAGTCATGGAACAGACATGCCAGCTTGATGAGCCAATATCGATTCCGACCAGGACAAACCTCAAAATCGAGGTAATCCCTTATGGTGTCCGAATGATCGCCAAAACAGCGCTCAGCTATGTCTTCCTTAAAAACCGTAAGGTTTTCCAATTGGCGAACACACTCAAGAGAGTGATCCCAAACATCGAGTCGGTGGTATCTGTTTTGCTGGCATCCTTTCATTGCCTCGACTTCAGGAAAGAGGGCGCTTACTAAAAGGATATCTTCCATTTTTTTCAGCACTTCAGAAGCGTTTGGCTGAGACAGGATTAAAAAGAGTTCGTCCCGTATTCTCTCCCCTGCAACCCTTTTGAGTTCTCCCATGGACCCTTTGATTAGAGATAGAAGTCCCTGATCCATAGAAAAGCCCAAGTGGCCTGCAAAGCGGTATGCTCTGAGTATTCGCAATGGGTCATCCTGGATCGAATTTTGCGAACATGCCCGGATGACACGCCCTGTAATGTCGGCGAGACCATCTAGAGGATCATATATCTGCCGCAGTCCCGTCAGGGCAAAAGATGAAAGACTCACTGCAATTGCGTTTACAGTGAAATCACGTCTCATCAGATCTTCATGGATCGTTTTGGCCTTGAAGGAGGATATATCCACAACGCCGAAAGGTGAGTCATTAATTATGATCCGGCCGCATCCATATTCTTCATCCAGCGGAGCAAAGGAAAAACCTGCGCCGAGTTGGCTACAGATATTCCTGGCGATCTCGAAGCCATTTCCGTGGACGGCGATATCCATATCGGCAAAATTGCTTTTTCCGAGGAAATAATCCCGGATGAATCCCCCAACTATGTAGCTATCATCAGTGTTGGCTTCGACAAGTTCTATGACTTTTCTAACTGCAGGAGCGACCGAGTGGAAATAGTTCGAGTTGCGCATAATTCCATCAATCAGTCACGGTCGTGGGAAATCCGACCAATCTCAAAGTTGAGCGTGAATGAGTTCGAAGCGTATAACTCCTACAATGGGAGAAGATGTCAAGAGTAACGGAATTCTCCTTTGGTCATTTGAGACCCAAAGCTTTCCTGTGGCTATCTCCTTCTGGTCTGAAGCTAGTTTTACGAGTCGCAAATCGAGCCTTACAGCGTCATGAGATCCAGATTTGATGTTAATCTGCTCTTGACCGTTTGGGCTCACGTAAAGGCGGGCCTTGTCCTTACCATCGAAAATGTCAACATAAAGAGGCCTTGCAAGGTCTTTCTGGCGGCGGAGCAGATAGACCGCTGAAATAGGATCGTATAAACCGGTGACCTTTTCTGAATGAGACTCTACCTCATCCCCCTTGTGCTTGCTTACCTTGACCGAACTTGTCTGATGGTCAAAGTTCAGGTCGACCACTTCACTTCGCAGGAGGTTCGATCTTAAATGAAATCTATAGGTCTCGGGCTGAAGAGTTTTGGCTGAAAAAGTCGCCTGAATCCGGCTCCATATTTCAACCAATGCCTTGAGAGCCCCGTCTGAGACGGCCTGGGCAGTTACATTCAGCTTCCCCGAGTTAGCCTTTGTAGTCACATCCCCGTGGCCGGCTTTACTACCGTTCCAGGTTACTTCGTATTTCAGAAATTCTACCTGGTCCTTGGAATCAGCGAATGAATCATATGTGTAATGCAGAAGTACAGATATTACGAGGAAAAGTTGAAAACAGGATTTTCTGGTATTCGTTTTTCTACTCAACAGCAATTCTCTCATTGAAGGTTTGGGAAACTGTAGCGTAAAATGCGCCAAAGGAAACGTGAAAGGGTGTGGGCCGGCGTTCAACCGCACTAATGAGCAAGTTGAAGGTTAAAGCCTAATTTTGCTTGTATCTTCGCCAGTGAAACTTCTTGCTAACCTCAGGCATGGAAATCATTAGATTGTCGCCGTTGACCTGATACGGCCATTTGACAGTGTTGCCCGCGTCATCGGTAATCACGATCTGATCCCTGTCTACAGTGTATTTACCGGAGCGGCTCTTTGCCATGTCAGCGCTGTCCTTATCCATCCTGTTGAATATGACCTCTCCGTTGCCCGTAAATTCCAGTACAGTTCGAGTTGATTCCCTGGGTTTTTGTTCCTCACCCTTGTCATTAATCTGAAACATAAGTTCCCATTTATCGGTTAATCCACGATCAACTGGCGCAGCAGGAGAGTTTTCCGATGAGGCGTTTGAGTCCATTCGGGCGTTTTTCGGAAGTGAAGCCGTGAGACATGAGGCGCACGTTAATGCGCAAAGAGATGCGCAGATTAGATTTCGCAGGGTATATTTCAATGTCACAACTGAACCTCTGGAATCCGTTGAGCCGTTCGAATTGAAGCCTCT
This sequence comes from uncultured Desulfomonile sp., assembly GCA_937915285.1. Lineage (GTDB taxonomy): Bacteria > Desulfobacterota > Desulfomonilia > Desulfomonilales > Desulfomonilaceae > CAITZA01. The sequence continues at coordinate 2,867 of CALDNG010000491.1, forward strand.
AGATGCTTAAACCGACCCATTGATTCCATCTTACCACAGATTTCCCAATTCCCTTTGATCATTCTCTCGCAAAGCCACTGACGGCTGAGCGGGAGGCGAGTTTTGCTCATTGACCCCCGATGATGCGCTCTCAGGTTTGGTTGCGCTGGCGACCGCAGTCGGTTTGGCAATCGGGAATTCTCCCTTAACAAGCCTTGTGAGAAAACTGTTATCAATGATGATGCAGTAGGAGCCCACACTAAGAGTATGGAAAACGGCTTCAGCGTCATGCCAATCAAGTCCTAGGCAACCATGTGTCAGGCGTCCACCGGTAGCTTCAGCATAGTGTATGTACCTTGCCCCGTCGTAAACCATCTTGTATCGGAAGAAACCCGGCACGCGCCTGTCTTCCCACCGCGCCGGTATTGGCTCGTTCTCTTCGACAAAATACCAGTCCGGCCTGATCCAGTCATCCACTGGTGTCTTGCTCTTGATGGGAAATATACCCACCGGTGTCTCAAATGCTCCAACGTGAGTCTTACCCTTGCCTATAGCCACCGGACCTATCCTAAGCAAACCACCGTTCCTGTCGTAAAGGTAAAACTGGAAATTCCTCTTGTCTATGACTACGAAAGCCTTACCGTTTCTGTTACGTATAACGCTCGAAATATAACGGGCCTCCTGCATGACCTGCTGAACCTGCCCCTCATCATGCAGCCTGTGACCGTAATAGCTGTCATACATCTGGGGCTGTTGCTCCACCTGACGGTTTGCAGAGCCATGGTCAGCAGAGCGCGCCATCTGTTCCCGAAGAATGGCTTCTGCGTCCCTGTGATCGTACTGGAGATTCGCCATGGGGTTGGCGCCATTCGGATAATATTGCGTGGTCGGTTGGGATTGATTTCCAAAATTCTGATATTGGTTGGTTCCAGGCCCGTATTGATAAGGCTGCTGATAGTAGTTGTCATAATACTGCGCCTGAACAGGAACAGCAGTAAAGATTACCGCAGCAAGCCCAACCACTCTCTTAATCTTGTTCCACATCATTTAACCCTCATCCCGATTAATTGCAGAGAAAGCCCATAATCCCTCTGAAATTATGTCTTGTATAGATTAAAAGAAATTACGTGTCAATAAAAGCTGAGAACAGTAAAGAACAGTTAATGATAAAACTTAAAGTATCCGTTTAGAATATCTCGAAATAGCTCTCACTCGTTTGCCTGATCAAACAAAACGATCTGTCCAGGCCTGATACAGTGATTAATCTTATTTAGAAAAGTCATGCGCCTAAAAAGTTCCATGTCACGGCCTAAATTGAAAGTGGGAATTTAATTCTTCCGTGAAGCGGCCAAGCCAGAAATGAACTGTTTGGAAATTATGAAAATGAAAATATAAGCTTCCTGCATTACATGGGATCGGCCAAAGCAAATGACGGGTTTATTCAGCTTGTATACCGTATTTTTTGAGTTTGTATTGTAAATTGCTCCTGGAAATACCGAGTATTTTTGCAGCCTGAGCCTGCACATTGCCGGACTGCTTGAGGGCATGGCGAATCATCTTTTCCTCAATGGCGTCGAGAGTGTCCATAAGTCCGGAATCCATAGGGATAAAGGCGCCGCTTTCTTCGGGGACCCCGTAATGCTTCCTGATTTCATTGGGGAGATCGGGCTTCTTTATGCTGGAACCCCTAGACATCACTAGCGCGCTCTCTATGACGTTTTCCAGTTCGCGTACATTGCCCGGCCAGTTGTAGGAATATAATGACCTCATTGCATCAGGATCAACTTCCTTGATATCGCGCTGCAGCTTCCTGCAGTACTTGCTTACAAAATGAGCAATTAGAAAAGGAATGTCAGAACGCCGTTCTCGCAGTGGAGGGACATGGATATTGACCACATTGAGTCTAAAAAACAGATCCCCGCGGAAACGGCCTGCTTCAACTTCTTCTTTCAAGTCCTTGTTTGTGGCTGCTATCAACCGTACGTTGACCTTGATCTCCCGATTACCACCGACCCTTTGAAATTCCTGTTCCTGAAGGACCCTGAGAAGCTTTACCTGGAGGTTTAAGGGCATTTCACCAACTTCGTCCAGAAAGAGGGTTCCTCCGTCAGCGTACTCGAATTTCCCCTCCTTCATGCCGACTGCCCCGGTAAAGGAGCCTTTTTCATGACCGAAAAGTTCCGATTCCAGCAAATTCTCGGGAATGGCCGCGCAGTTAAGCGAAACGAAAGGCGCCTTGTTCCTTGAAGAAGCCTTGTGCAAACCTCGGGCTATGAGTTCTTTTCCTGTTCCTGATTCTCCAGTAACCAAGACTGTGGTCGGAGTGTCAGCAACTCTTTTCATGACGGAGAACACCCTTTTCATGGGCTCGGACTCTCCGATTATGTTACCCCACAGGTTGTCAAGTTCAGTCTCAAGCCGCCTGATGCTTTTGACGAGCTTTCTTTTCTCAACTCCCCTGGCCACTGCACGTTTTACGTCCTGATTGTCGAAAGGCTTTTGGATGTGGTCCAAAGCCCCTTTCTTCATAGCGTTCACGGCCTGGTCCACTTCAGCGAAGGCAGTCATAAGTATTACCGGCATGTCTGAGTCGATGTTCATTATCTTCTCAAGGAATTCGATGCCGGACATTCCAGGCATCTTTATGTCGCTCAACACCGTGTCTATAGACTCGCGCTGAATGATCTCAAACCCCTCAATTGCGCTGGAAGCCGTCACTACATCATAACCTTCATCTATAAGAAGGTCCTCGAGCACAAGCAGGTAATTCTTTTCATCGTCTACTATAAGAACTTTTGCCATTCTTGATGATCACAGTCCGTTGATATGAGCTAGTTATCACTAGCGGGTAAGGAAACGCGAAATACAGTCCACTTGCCTTCTTCACTCCTGACACTTAGCTCGCCATTATGGGCAGTTATTATATTATGCACTACAGACAACCCAAGGCCTGTGCCCATCTCGTGCGTAGTGAAAAACGGAGAAAATATTCTTGGGAGATCCGATTCCCTGATTCCGTGGCCATCGTCCTCAAATTCAACCACCACACTGGAATTCTCGCGATTGACTGAGACCTTGAAGTTTCCACCGTCTGTTATGGCTTCAAAAGCATTCATGGTAATGTTGAGAAATGCCTGGTAAAGCAGGTCGGCGTCCCCGGTAACCACCGGATCGCCACCGCCATTTCCGTAATCAGACCATTTGATTCCTCGTGCCTGAATTTCATGCTCCAGATGGATTTTGACTTTTGAAAGCACATTACTAACGTCGACCTTGTTTGCAGCAGGTGACCTGGGTCGTGCAAAATCCAGGAAATCCGTAAGTATCATGCTCAGTCGAGTGGCCTCTTCAACGATGATACCAGCCAACTTCTTGATGCGGGTTGGGTCGGGGTTCTCCTTGTTCACCAAGACCTCTCCCGAAGACCGTATGATCCCCAGTGGGTTCCTGATCTCATGAGCGATAGTTGCGACCATTTGTCCTATAGATGCCATCTTTTCGGATTGCTGTAGTTGTTCTTCGAGCTTTTTTTGTCTTCCAGCCCTTTCTATCAGCATTCTTTCACCTCGCCTGACTATGAGGGTCAGCATGATGAAAAGAAATGCCATCAATCCCGTGGCAACCAACATGATCACGAGAATGGATCTCTGGACTGCGCTATATTGGTCTGTCACATCCTGGGATATTTCTATGACACCATAAATGGCTCCCAGCATCCAGTAGTTTCCCGTGCCTTCTCGCAAAGGGTAGCAGGTGTCGGCGAGCCATTTACCATACCATTGTGACTGAGACCTGTTTCCCTGGCGAATCCTTGTCTGGTCTTTCCCGTTCAATGCGTCATCAAGGGAGGCATTCTCAGGCTCGTACTTTCCGATCAAATCGTAGTCCGTGCTGTAAACGATCTTGCGTGTCTTGTCTATGATTTTGATACGGTCAATCTTAAGACCGTAAGTGAAGTCTTTTATCAGGGAATCCAGGGCCCCGAACTGGTCCCATTTCCTCAGATCCATCTTGGATCCACGGGCCTTTAATGGAGCAT
>CALDNG010000492.1 GCA_937915285.1 uncultured Desulfomonile sp.
AGTACTGCAAGATTTCGGATGGGTAATTTCTGCTTGAACATTGCCACGCCGGCATAGGCGTCGTAGGCAGTGTCACCCATCACGATTCCGAGATCAGCCTTTTTTGCCCCCACGAGTTTGCAATTGTCCACCGATGCGGCTGTAACCTCTGCAGCAGCTTCAACATTCGGGACATACTTGGTTATTGCGGCCGCAATTGCTCCCCCCAAAGGGAAATAAACTCCTCCCATACCTCCGGTCGCTATCGAAATTCTTTTAATGGTCTGAGCCAGGATGGCGGAAGGACTGCCCAGAACCATCGCTCCACCCAATAGCGCTGAAGATTTCAGAAAAGTCCTTCGCCCGATTTCTACCTTCTCATTCATTCCATTTAAATCCAGTTCTTTCATCCGGCTCCTCCTGGTGTGTTTTCGATATTTCAAACCATTTAATGGACTTACATGCAGACTGACTTACGGACATGTCCGATTGTTAATAAAGGACCTTGCGCTCCGGGGATGTTCGCTCATTGTGTCAGGCTAAGAAAACACAGACTATCCAAGCGAGTCCCATGCGAAAGACGCCATGATGCGCCACCGTGTATTCCATACCGGTGGACTCGGCGAATTGACCGCTAAACCCAAGGAATGAGTGTCCCTGAAATAACCCTAATTAGAGACCGAAAATGGGTCTGTAACCAATTTAGCTGGTTGAATTTTGCCGGAATATTTCAGACGGCAATGATTCTATGGCGCCGAGCAATGACTGATTCACAATTTTTTATTATATTGCAACGATACGAGACATGATCCGTATCTACACAATCTTGATGGTGTCTGATGAGCGACCCTCGATATTTGAGGGTCCACATTCTTTCATGAGGCCTGGATGGCCATTTCAGGTGAGAGACTATCGGTAGTCTCGTTTCCAAGTTGAACGCCTTAAGATTTATCGCGGGAAAACCGTTGCTTATATGATCTGCGACACCAGAATGTTGTTATAAATGGAGCTAAGCCATTTTCGAGGGTACACACCTATTGTTTGACGATACAGCAGCAATCCCTGTATGTCAACGCTAAATTAGGCCATGAAAGCGGCCTTCGGCGCTGCAGAAATTGGATCTGAGCTTTGAAAATCTTGACTAAAACCGTGTTCTGCTGTCATACTTGAATGTTAGCGACTATGAATGGAGACGTTAATGGAAAAGCCCCCTGAGGAACTACTTGAGGCGCCATTGAAGACAGACATGGCGGACTGTCGGGACAACCGTGGACCGGACTGGGCAATTCAGGACAACCTGGCCAGTCTCAAGCGAATGCGAGACGAAGCCCGTGCAGGCGGTGGCCAGAAACGAATAGAGGAGCAACACGCCCGCGGCAAACTGACGGCCAGAGAGAGGGTTGATCTTCTTCTCGATGAAGGCTCGTTCGAGGAATTTGATGTCCTGAAGGCAGGGCGAGGTGGCCATTTGCAGGGGGAGAAGGAACATCTGAGTGATGGAGTCATCACCGGTCACGGAACCATTGATGGACGCGAAGTCTTTATTTTCAGTCAGGACTTCACTGTCATAGGAGGCTCACTCGGTGAGGCTCATTCCGAGAAGATCAGCAAGGTTATGGATCATGCTGTGAGAGTCGGCGCCCCATTCATAGGCCTGAATGATTCCGGTGGCGCTAGGATTCAGGAGGGTGTAGACGCTTTGGCGGCCTACGGTGAAATATTCAATCGCAACGTCATGGCCAGCGGCGTGATCCCTCAGATTTCCTGCATTATGGGCCCATGCGCAGGTGGAGCTGTATACAGTCCGGCAATGACTGACTTCACCTTCATGGTCGAGAATTCCTCTTACATGTTTGTCACAGGTCCCAACGTCGTTAAAACGGTTATACATCAGGACATAAGTTTTGATGATCTCGGAGGTGCAGGAGTTCATGGTTCCAAAAGTGGTGTGGCCCATTTTATTCTGCCTAACGACATCCTGTGCCTAAGGGAAGTTCGGCGGTTGATCAATTACCTGCCTTCCAACAATAACCAGGCCCCTCCTATTCTGGACTTGCGTGATCCGATCGACCGAAAAGACCCCGTCCTTGATTATCTTGTTCCTGCAAGCCCCAACCAGCCGTACGACATGAAAGTTCTTATCAACAGTGTCCTGGATGGAGCTGAATTCCTTGAGGTTCAACAGCGTTTTGCACGGAATCTCATAGTTGGATTTGGCCGGCTCGGAGGCAAGACCATAGGTCTGATAGCCAATCAGCCATCGGTCCTGGCAGGAGTGCTTGACAGCAACGCGTCCGCCAAAGGCGCCCGTTTTGTGAGATTCTGTGACGCATTCAACATCCCCTTGATCTGTTTCGTGGATGTTCCGGGTTTCATGCCCGGCCCCGAGCAGGAGCATGGAGGAATAATACGGCACGGCGCCAAGCTACTCTACGCATTCATCGAGGCTAGTGTTCCTCGGATAACGGTGGTGATCAGAAAGGCCTACGGTGGCGCATACATAGTCATGAACTCCAAGCATATTGGGGCGGATATCAACTATGCGTGGCCCACTGCGGAAATAGCGGTCCTTGGTCCACGCGGGGCCGCCGAGGTTATATACCGCAAGGAGATTCAGGCCGCTGAGGATCCTGCTGCAGCACTCCTGGACAAGGAGTCGGTTTACAGGCAAACATTCGCAAACCCTTTCCTGGCAGCCAAGCGAGGCTACATCGATGACGTTATTTTCCCTAGGGATACTCGGGGAAGATTGATTCGAAGCCTTCAGGTCCTTGAAGGAAAACAGACTATCAAACCCAGGCGCAAGCATGGGAATATTCCACTCTGAGGAAGCACAGTGTTCAACAAAATTCTTATAGCCAACAGGGGCGAAATAGCGGTCCGTATCATAAGGACCTGCAACCGTTTGGGCATAAAATCAGTGGTGGTCTATTCCGAGGTTGATTTCAGGGCGCCTTATGTCCAGGCGGCTGATGAATCCTGTCTGATAGGACCGGCTAAGGCCCAGGATTCTTTCCTAAATCCTGAGAAGATAATACGTGCCGCTTTTGCCCACGGATGCGAGGCGATACATCCTGGTTACGGTTTCCTCTCCGAAAACGCTAGCTTTGCGAGGTTAGCCGAAGAAGAAGGCCTGGTTTTCATAGGACCACCTCCTGAGGCGATAGCCTTGCTAGGCGACAAGGTGGCTTCAAAAGCATTAGCGGTCAAGACAGGGGTTCCTGTTGTCCCGGGCCGGGAAACACCCGTGGAAACACTTGAGGAGGCCCAGGCAGCCTGCGAGGAAATCGGATTCCCTGTGCTGCTCAAACCCGCAGCAGGCGGAGGCGGACGTGGGATGCGAATCGTCATGAACAGGGATGAACTCCCCTCTGCCCTCGATGCTTGCAGAAACGAGACCCTCAAGAGTTTCGGGGATGACAGGGTTTTTGTAGAGCGTTTCGTGGTCAGACCCAGACATATCGAAATTCAGATAATGGGAGACCGTTTCGGCAATGTGATTCACCTGGGTGAGCGGGAATGTTCGATTCAGCGCAGGTATCAGAAGGTTATCGAAGAGACCCCATCTGTGGCGCTGGACGGAGAGCTTCGTGAGAAGATGGGCACGACCGCTTGTGATCTTGCCAAGGCTGCAGGCTATACCGGCGCAGGAACTGTCGAGTTCATACTCGATGGTCAAAAGAATTATTATTTCCTCGAGATGAACACTCGGCTTCAGGTCGAACATCCGGTCACCGAGATGGTTACAGGACTTGACCTGGTGGAACTACAGATTCGGGTTGCAGCGGGTGAGCCTCTAGCGCTGACCCAGGACCAGGTCACTGTTAACGGGTGGGCAATTGAGGCTCGAATCTGCGCTGAAGATCCTGCCAGGGGCTTCCTTCCTACGACCGGCATGATAACCAGGTACGCTCAGCCACAGGGCAAGAATGTAAGGGTAGATAGCGGAATAGACGCCGGTAGCGCCGTGACAATCCACTATGACTCACTTCTTGCAAAAGTGGCGGCCTGGGGCGCTGATCGCGAGGATGCTCGAAAAACGCTGATCCGCGCTCTTAACGGTTACCACATCGAAGGAGTCATAACGAATGTCGATTTTGCAAACTCGGTGCTTGCTCACCCGGCATTTGTTAGCGGAGCGCTATCCACTGATTTCATTGAAGAACACTATGTTGATGGTCAAAGCAGGATAGCTCCCTCAAAGGAGAATCTTAATTACATGGCGATTGCTGCGCTTCTGGTGTATCACACCCGGCGCAGCCAGGTCCGTGACTCCCTCAAACCGATGATCACCTGTGTGGGTGGGCTCGACTCCTTCTGTGACACCCTTGAATACGTGGTAAGGGCTCATCAGGACATCTTTCGGATTTCATTAAATACCTCCGAAGACCCAAGGACATGGAATATTAATGTAAATGGTAAAACTTACAGGACGGTGGCGCCAGATTTCGAATATTACCGGCGTCGGCTGAAACTTCAGATCGACGGGGTGTCCCACATGTTCCGACTGCAATACCAGGAGAATCATATTAGGGCTTTCTTTTCAGGCATTGTCAGAACTTTCGAGATATATACACCGCTGGAATGGAGCGTGGCTCATTTCATGCTCAGTGATGTCCGAACATCCCAGGAAAACGCCTTGCGCTGCCCCATGCCAGGTCTGATCACTGCCGTTTCCGTTCAGGAAGGCGCCATTGTAAGAAAAGGGCAGGAACTGATTCGGATGGAGTCGATGAAGATGGAAAGCTCAGTCGCCTCACCTCGCGATGGAGAGATCGACAAGATAATGATAAGGCCCGGACAGGCCGTTGAAACCGATGAGGCCCTAATAACCTTCAAGGACTAGGGTTGGCCTATTCGAGACAATCCCGGCAATTATGGAAGGACAGGGGTCTGCATTTGCGCAAGGGACATGAGATACGGGTAGGTTCTAACTGATTCGCAGGTTAGATAGCTGAAAAATCCATTAAATGTTTATGAGGAAAGCAAGATATGAGTGAGACTAACCAAAGCCCCATAACCCGGGAAACCGACGGTCACGTTTAGATCGGAAGAGCGTCGTGTAGGGAATGAGTGTAGATCTCGGTGGTCGCCGT
>CALDNG010000493.1 GCA_937915285.1 uncultured Desulfomonile sp.
TGTGATTCTGGGATCAGCCTGGGAATATCTTTTCGAATTGGCTCAGGCCATCACGGGAATTTCGATGCGAATTGTTGTGGTGGAGTTGTTGATCCTGTTCCTTGTGGCCATCGGACTTATTACAGCAATCACCAGTGGTGAAAGACTCTTCAGCATATTGACCATCATACAGATGTGCGGTCTATTGTTGAGTTCAGCAGGCAGCCGTTATTTGGCTCCGCTTATTCCTGGTTTTTATTTGTTCCTCGGAATGGGATCCGTAAGGCTTGTTTCAATGATCCGGGGGACTTTTCCAAGATTCTCTTTTTCTGAGTCCAGAATTATAGGCGCGCTGTTCTTGACGCTTGCGCTAACCAACCTTGGCGCAAACGTTCAAACAATTTATCAATCGAGAACGGCTCTTCAGCCAAATGGCGGCGAATCATTAAAAGACGCTTCATTCTTTACCGCAGCAGATTGGATCAAACGGAATGCCGGTCAGGGGCCTGTCCTTTCCATGAATCCCCGCATAATCAGGTATCTCACTGGAGTCAGAACTGTTGATGTGTTAAGATCAGGGGTTCCTGAGCACATCGCATGGGCTTCTACAGAGAAGGAAATTTCGGGCATCATTCAGGAGCATCATCCAAGATATCTTTTCGCGGATTCAAAAAATGAAGATCTACGGAATGTCATTTTTGAAACTATCCGGAAACATGGCGGTAAACTCATTGAAGTTAAGGAAGCCAGATCGGGGGACCGGTTTAGTCTATGGGAAATAGTAATGCCGTGAGAATCCGCAGAATGTCCTTTCGTGACCACAAATTTGTTGACCTGACGGCCATGAGCTTTGCGATTATATCGGTGGTAACCGCCAATCTATTAATTTTCCTTAGCCTATACAATAATTTGTATGCCGGAACGTTTATTCTGGCAGTCTTGGTTTTCTTCAATATCGTTGTATTGGTGTTTCCAACTAGCCGTTTTCCATCGTTTATGCGTTCAGATGTCATTAAAGCGTCCGCAATATCATGCCTTAGCCTATGGATGGTGTTCCTGGCGCTGGAACTTGCATTCCCGCTTACAGCCCCAAAGGAATATTCGGAGATAGTCAATCTGAGCCACCGCTTCATAAGACAGCCAAATGAAAACAGACCGGCGTCCGATTTGGTTTTTGTAAACCCCACGAATTCAGCGTCATCAACTGGCAAGTCAGGAAACAGCGTGAACGGCGGTATGGCATGGCATTCCCCCGGTCAGACATTCATTTATTACGGTTTTGAGCCTAATTTGAAGAAGACCTATGAGAATCATGTCTTATGGAATTCACGTGGTTATTTTGACCGTGAATACGCTCAAAAAAAAGTTTCCGAATCATACAGGATTGTGGTCATCGGAGACTCCTATGTGGAATCGGTTCAGGTCCCGTTGGACAGGACCTTTCACCGCCTTCTTGAAATCCGGCTCAACTCTGGAATAAACGAGTTATATCCCAAGGGTTTTGAAGTGTTAGCATTGGGATCTTCCGGATCTGGGCAGAAAAGAAATTTTGTTACTTTGTCTCAGGAAGCAGCTTTACTTGAGCCCGACATGGTTGTAATGACGCTTTGCAGTAACGACATATGTGACGATGACCCTATCCTCAAAAAGGAGTTGGATCTGTTTGCAGGCTCAACTGGGCCATTTGTTCGCAATCTTGTCTTGCACGGCTATTATGCGCTGGCTTTTGCCTCAAAAAGGTTTGAGGAAATAAAACGAAACCGAATATCTGTATCTCCGGAACTCCTTCAGTGGACAAAAAATCCTCCGGTAAAAATATCCAATGGTTGGACGACGACTCTGAATTCCATCTTGGAGTCAAAAAATTTCTGTGAAAGTCGGGGTATAAGTTTTCTACTGGTTTATGTCGGCTCAGAAATTGAACTCAGGCACGCCTTGGACCCATTGGGCACAATAGAAGCCCTGAAATCAATGGGACCGGGACATGAGGCACTGGAATGGGACTTTCAGCAAGCATTGAAGACTTTGAGATCATTCTCTGAGAATAACCGAATAAACTTTTTATGCTTGCAGGATTCTCTGAACCGGGCTCAGGAAAAATACGGTCTTGTTGTTTTTGGGGACCATTATTCTTTTTTTGGACATGAGGTTGTGGCAAGCCTGATGGAATGCGTTGTCAGGAAATTGCTCACCAATTCTGCCCCGCCGGAAATGGTCGAAATAGAACAGTCCTGCATGGAATCTGTTTTGGGGGATCACTCACAATTTTCGTTGAAAGCAACTGAATGATCAGAAATGAGTAAGGTCATCCTGAGTGGTCAAGAGGGGACACTAACTTGAAGCTGGATGCAATAGGTTTTGGATCTTTGAACCTGGATGAATTCTGGGAGGTTCCGGAAAGTTTTCTATTGAGGCATGGGCTTGAAACCGGAAGAGAATATGTGCGCGATTCTCACTGGTTCCAGGAGGTTTATCCGCTACTCCGGGAAGAAGGAGTTCTAAAAGCGGTAGATCCTGGGGGCTCTGCAGCCAATATGATTGCGGCGCTTCGCAGAATGGGATTTGTCACGGGCTTTTTTGGGTCTTGCGGAAACGATGGCCTTGAAAGCCTTCGGCTTAACGAACTCGGCGACAGGCCCAATCTTCGCGTAGAAATTGCCGATGCGCCAACAGGCCGATGCCTCTGTCTAATCAATTCTGAAGATGAAAACAGGGACAGATGCCTTGTGATACTTCCTAATGCGAATGACCTGGCCGGAGGCTCCCATTTGGACTTGAGCTATTTCCTGAACGCCAGATGTATTCACATGACTTCGTTCGTATCTCGGCAGCCTCTTGAGGTTCAGAAGCAGCTCGTGCAGAGGCTCCCCGACTCTTCACGTATAAGTTTCGATCCGGGAGCGGTCTATTCAGGTTTAGGCATGGACGCCTTGCGTCCCATACTCCAACGGTCTAATGCGCTGTTCACCACAGAGGAGGAAATAGCAGCATTGACAGGCTGTCAGGAAGTCGAAAAGTCCGTCGCTGTTCTTTTGGAAATGGGTAGTATAGAGACA
>CALDNG010000494.1 GCA_937915285.1 uncultured Desulfomonile sp.
AGATGGACTTCAGTCTGGCACGGGTATTGCCTTGAATGTTGGTAAATCCAAGGAAGGCTGAATGGATCAAGAAAATGAGAAAAGTTGCAATTTACGGCAAGGGAGGCATCGGCAAGTCCACAACCACCCAGAACACTGTCGCTGGTCTGGCCGAGCTGGAGAAAAAAGTCATGGTAGTGGGTTGTGACCCAAAGGCCGACTCAACACGACTTCTTCTGGGTGGATTGGCCCAGAAGAGCGTCCTGGACACTCTGAGGGAGGAGGGCGAGGATGTTGATCTGGACGATGTTAGAAAACCCGGATTCTCGGACACACTTTGCGTTGAATCTGGAGGTCCGGAACCAGGGGTGGGATGCGCTGGGAGGGGAATCATTACCTCGATAAACCTGCTTGAGTCTCTTGGGGCCTATGATGAGAAGGAAAATCTCGATTATGTCTTTTATGACGTCCTTGGGGACGTAGTCTGTGGCGGTTTTGCCATGCCGATCCGCGAAGGAAAGGCTCAGGAGATCTACATTGTGGTCTCGGGTGAAATGATGGCGATGTACGCCGCCAACAATATCTGCAAGGGTATCCAGAAATATGCTGACGCCGGCGGAGTCCGTTTGGGCGGTCTTATCTGCAATAGCAGGAAGGTCGACAATGAAGAGGAGATGATTGAGGCTTTCGCCAATAAACTTGGAACCCAGATGATTTACTTCCTCCCGAGGGACAACATGGTCCAGAGAGCCGAAATCCACAGAAAGACAGTAATCGACTATGATCCATCATCTGAGATGGCTGGTCATTACAGGGCGCTAGCCTCCAGAATCGACCAGAATGAAATGTTTGTTAAACCAAAACCCATGCACACTGATGACCTGGAAAAAGTGCTCATGGATTACGGTCTGTTCGGCTAGGTGCAGTCTAACACCAAAAAGCCTCAGGTCAGAAAAGGAAAACAAAATGATTATGGTGCGGGCAATAGTTAGACCGGAGCGTACATCGGCAGTCATGCAGTCCCTTCTGGAAGCAGGCTATCCTGCAGTAACAAAGGTAGAGGTGGCGGGACGTGGCAAGCAGCGGGGCCTGAAACTCGGAAATGTGGTGTATGACGAACTTCCCAAGGAAATGCTCATGGTTGTAGTCAATGACCACGAGAAAGATTTTGTTATTCGTGCAGTCATGGAAAGCGCCAAGACAGGAGAAAAAGGAGCCTACGGAGACGGGAAGATTTTTGTGAGCCAAGTAGATGAGACTTACACGATCAGCAGCGGCGTACGGGAGTCCTGATACCTGCGCATTTGGACGAGGAAGACCATGAAAGAAATCACGGCAATAATAAGGATGAACAGGATAAACCAAACCAAGGAGGCGCTAGTAAATGAGGGGTTCCCATCGGTAACGGCCATAAGGGCGCTTGGACGTGGCAGGCGCCCGGTGGAGCCTGACCTCATGCGTGCAATCAATGAGAACCCTAGGGAAAGCGCAGACCTGCTGTCCATACTTTCCCATGGAGGCAGACTCTATGCCAAGCGACTGATAACACTGGTAGTTCCAGATGAAAAGGTTTCTTCCGTGATTCACACGATAATCAAGGCCAACCAGACCGCATCGCCCGGAGACGGGAAGATATTCGTTTCCGATATTAGCGACGTGGTCAGGATACGGACCGGTGAGACTGGCGAAGCGGCCATTGACGAAATGAATGGACCGGATCGGAGGACCAGATGAGTCCCACAATACGTGACATGAACAACATAATGGACCAGGAAGAGTTTATCCGGGATGTTACTTCGGTATACCCAAACAAAGTCGCCAAAAAGCGTTTGAAACACATTGTTGTAAAGAGTGAAGGCGAGAATCCGGAGATAGAAGCTAATGTCCGGACAATACCAGGAATCATAACTCAAAGAGGCTGCTGCTACGCCGGATGCAAGGGCGTGGTTATAGGCCCGATTGGTGACATGGTACACATAGTACATGGCCCTATAGGATGCTCATTTTACGCGTGGAATACCCGCAGGAACATGTTCAGGCCACGCGAAGACGGGGCAAACTATCTGAATTACTGCTTTTCAACTGACATGCAGGATTCAGATGTAATCTTCGGCGGTGAGAAGAAGTTGCGTCAGGCGATTCAGGAGGCTCATGACATTTTCAAACCTAAGGCTATCAGCGTTCACGCCACCTGCCCAGTCGGGCTCATAGGTGACGACATTCAGGCAGTGGCCAGAGAAATGACGGAAAAGACGGGAACCCTGGTAATTGCCTTTAACTGCGAAGGTTATAAGGGTGTCAGCCAGTCGGGTGGCCATCATATAGCCAACAACAAGCTGTTTGAAAATGTTGTCGGTAAGGATGACTCAAATCCGATCCAGGATAAGTTCGTCATCAATATCCTTGGCGAATACAATATTGGAGGCGACGCTTGGGAAATAGAGCGAGCTTTCGCCAAATGCGGGATCAGAATCATATCGACCTTCAGCGGGGACGCATCCATCGATGAAATGCGCAGGGCCCATCAGGCCAATCTAAACCTGGTGATGTGTCACAGGTCCATCAACTACATGGCCGAAATGATGGAGAACGCCTTCGGAATACCGTGGATCAAGGTCAATTTCATCGGAGTCAAAGGCATGTCCAAGAGTTTGCGCAAGGTGGCGAAATATTTCGATGACCCTGAACTCACTCAGAAAGTTGAACAGGTCATAGCTGAGGAGGAGGCCGAGGCTTACAACCTCATAGCCGACCACAGTGACAGGCTCAGGGGAAAAACAGCCATGCTGTTCGTTGGAGGCTCGAGGGCTCACCACTACCAGGAACTCTTCACGGAACTCGGCATGGAAACAACCGTGGCCGGTTTCGAGTTTGCGCACAGAGATGACTACGAGGGCCGACACGTTCTCCCCGATGTGAAGCCGGACGCTGACAGCCGTAACATAGAGGAGATCAGAGTTGAACAGGATGAAAACAGATTCAGACCCAGGATACCTGTGGAACAGATGAAGGAATTGCAGAAAGAGGGTTTCCTCGGCTCATACGAAGGCATGATTCCGGAAATGAAACATGGGGCCATGATAATAGATGACATCAGCCATGCAGAGCTGGAACAACTGATTTTACGTTTCAAACCAGATGTGGTCTGCTCCGGAATCAAGGACAAATACATGATCGAGAAATTCGGAGTTCCCTCAAAACAGCTCCACAACTATGACTATAGCGGTCCATACGCAGGTTTCAGGGGAGCTGTCAATTTTGCCAGGGACATTGACATGATGATCAATAACCCGGCCTGGAAAATGATCAAAGCCCCGTGGGATATCGAGCCGGTCCTGAGGGCCGAGACCGTGGCATAACCTACTGATCTTACAAGGATGACATTGGGGGATCAGTTTAGCTGAACTGTCAGGGGACAAACTTTGCCAATTCACGGAGATCTTCTGACATTTCTAATCAAGAGAGCAAAGCAATGTTAGATATGACACCCAAAGAGGTCAGTGAACGATCTGCCCTGAGGATTAACCCTGCAAAGACCTGTCAGCCCATCGGGGCGATGTACGCCTCACTGGGCATCCATCGCTGTCTGCCTCACAGCCATGGGAGCCAGGGTTGCTGTTCATACCATCGTAGTCACCTCACAAGACACTACAAGGAGCCGGTAGTGGCTTCAACCAGCTCTTTTACAGAAGGCGCTGCGGTATTTGGCGGTGGGCCGAACCTAAGACAGTCTCTGAATAACATTTTCCAGGTTTACAACCCGGATGTCGTGGCTGTTCACACCACATGCCTTTCGGAAACAATAGGTGATGACATTCCCTCGGTTGTACGAAAGGCCCGTGAGGACGGTATAATCCCGGACGGGAAGTTTGTGATTCACGCCAACACGCCGAGTTACGTTGGGTCAAATGTGACCGGATTCTCCAATATGGTTAAGGCGATGATAGATTACCTTTCCTCCAGAGAATTCGGTTCTTCGAAAGATGTGAATGTCATCCCCGGCTATGTCGATCCCGCTGACATGCGCGAAATCAAACGCATGCTTGGAGAACTCAATGTTTCAGGCATCGTTTTCCCGGATACCTCTGACGTGCTCGATTTACCGATGACCGGATCATACGAGATGTTCCCCAAGGGCGGGACAACAATCGAACAGATTATGAAGACGGGATCCAGCGGACTGACCATTTCCCTGGGAGCCTTCGCCTCGGAGGCCGGCGGAGCCTCTCTGGAGAGCAAATGTGGTGTGCCGTTCAAGGTCCTGGATTTGCCTGTGGGAGTGCACGCCACCGACATGTTCGTAAAGTCGATACTGGAAATAACGGGAGAGATCCGACCACCGGCGTCCATGATTGATGATCGGGGACGTGTCATGGACTTGATGACCGACATGCAGGGCTACCTATACGGCAAGAAGGTAGCTCTTTATGGCGATCCGGACCAGGTGATAGCGATGACCGACTTTCTGGTCAGTATGGGCATGCGTCCAGTCTACGTAATCACCGGAACACCTGGAAAGCGTTTTGAAGACAGGGTCAACAGGATACTGGGCAATGACTCCTCCAACTGCCTGGTGAAGGCGTCGGCCGACCTGTTTTACCTGCACCAGTTGATCAAGAACGGGCCGGTAGACCTCATCATCGGAAACACCTATGGCAAATATATCGCACGAGCTGAAGACATACCCTTTGTACGGTACGGGTTCCCGATTCTGGATCGTGTCGGTCACGGTTTCTTTCCGACATTCGGATACAGGGGCGCTATGCGCATATTAACTTCTATTATTAATACATTACTTGACAGGGTTGATAGAGACGCGCCTGAAGAGAGATTTGAACTAGTTATGTAAGGAAGAGATGTCAAATGGGATCTACAATCTTTGAGGAGAGAGACAGGCAGATTCATCGAAAAGGCGATGAGCCTTTCAGCATGGACTGCGACATGCCAAGCCTTGCTGGGGCTGTAAGTCAGAGAGCGTGCGTTTTCTGTGGCTCCAGGGTGGTGCTTTATCCGATTGCCGACGCTTTGCACCTGGTTCATGGCCCCATCGGATGCGCAGCATACACATGGGACATAAGAGGCGCCCTTTCTTCAGGGCCTGAGTTACACCGTCTCAGTTTCTCAACAGACCTCCAGGAGAAGGACGTGATATTCGGCGGAGAAAAGAAACTCTATCAGGCTCTCATTGAATTGATAAACCGCCATAGCCCCAAGGGCGCCTTCGTGTATTCAACGTGCATAGTCGGGATAATTGGGGATGACCTTGGAGCTGTATGCAGGAGAGTATCCGAAGAGACTGGCATTCCTGTGATACCTGTTCAGTCCGAGGGTTTCAAGGGAAACAAGCGTGCGGGGTATAACGCAGCGTGCAAGGCGCTGTTTGAACTGGTCGGGACCGGGGTCATCGACGACATATCCCCTGTCAGTATCAACATACTTGGAGACTTCAACCTGGCAGGCGAGATTTGGATCATCAGGGAGTATTTCGAGCGAATGGGTGTGCAGGTTGTGGCAAACATTACGGGAGATGGCCGTATTGACGATATCAAGAGGTCTCACGGCGCATCGCTAAATGTCGTTCAGTGTTCCGGTTCCACCATTGACCTGGCCATCATGATGGAAAGGCAATACGGCATACCGTTCATGAGAGTTTCATATTTCGGGGTAGAAGACATGGCTGAATCACTTTACAGGGTAGCCAACTTCTTCAGCGATGGAGATACGGACATAATGGATCGGACGAGAGAGCTGGTTAGGAATGAACTGGCCCAACTCTACCCATTACTTGAGAAATACCGAAAGGATCTGATGGGTAAGAAGGCCGCAATCTACGTTGGAGGAGCGTTCAAGGCTTTTTCATTGGTCAAGGCGTTCAGGCTGATCGGTATGGATGTAGCCCTGGTTGGTTCGCAAACAGGCACAGAAGAGGACTACAGGGAACTCTACGATATAACGGACCCTGGAACCATCATAGTTGATGATTCAAACCCACTGGAGCTTTCCAGTTTTCTGCAGGAGAAGGACGTAGACATCTTTGTTGGTGGCGTAAAGGAACGCCCAATCGCATACAAGCTGGGAGTGGGCTTCTGTGACCACAATCATGAACGCAAGGAGGCCCTCGAGGGATTTGTTGGCATGCTCAATTTTGCGCGGGAAGTACATTCCACAGTCATGAGTCCGGTATGGAGGTTCTCTCCAAGACGAATTTCACAACATAGCAGTTACGAACTGTCTCTGAAGGCAGTTTGAGGGAAGTATCATGAAAGCCCTGGCAGAACATTTCGTGTCAACGACCAATTCCTGCAAACTGTGCAAGCCTCTGGGAGCTTGCCTGGCATTCCGTGGAATAGAAGGATGCGTCCCTTTCCTTCACGGTTCTCAGGGGTGCGCAACCTATATGAGGCGATACATCATCAGTCATTTTAGGGAACCTATGGACATAGCATCATCGTCTCTAGGAGAGAAAAGCGCCATTTACGGTGGTGGGCCGAACCTGAAACTCGGCTTGCGCAACCTTATGAATAAGTACAATCCTCAAATCGTCGGGATAGCGACCACATGTCTGACGGAAACCATCGGTGATGACACTTCGAGGTATGTCACTGAATTCTGCCAGGAATTTGAGGAGTTCCTTAATTTCCACGGCAGGCCTGAATTGGTGACGGTTTCCACTCCTAGCTATTCCGGTTCCTACATGGAAGGTTTCCACGCTGCCGTTGAGTCGGTGGTGGCTAAACTCGCAAAGAATGAAGCTGTAGTTGATTCGGTCAACCTGTTTCCGGGGTTCATTTCTCCTGCGGATACCCGTTATCTGAAGGAAATACTCGCTGATTTTGGGTTAAAGGCCACCGTGCTCCCTGATATTTCAGAGACTTTGGACGCCCCGGCGCTTGCTGGATATGAAAAAATTCCAGCAGGAGGCGCAAGGCTTAATGACATCAGGGCCATGGGAGGGGCATTGGCTTCAGTCGAGTTTGGACGTTCCATTATCGGTTCGCACACCCCGGGCAACATCCTACTCCAAAAGTTCCATCAGCCTCTATACAGCTCAGGAACCCCCATCGGTTTACAAGAGACCGACAGATTTTTTGAAATCCTTGAGAAATTGTCGGGGATACCTACTCCTGAGAAACACGCTCTCGAGCGTGGGAGGCTTGTTGATTCCTACATCGACGGACACAAGTATGTATTTGGTCAGAAGGCGGTCATTTATGGAGAAATGGACATTGTCATAGGGATCACATCGCTCCTGGTTGAAACAGGCATGAAACCCGTGCTGGTGGCTACAGGCTCAAGCAGTAAGAATTTCAGAAACGCCATTGAGGATGTCTGTTCGGGAATCCTGGAAGAGTTTCCTGTTGTTATGGAGGATGTGGATTTCTTTGACATCGCCTCAGAGATTAAATCCCTCGAGCCCAACCTTCTTCTGGGCAACTCAAAAGGCCACAGGCTATCCAAAGAGATGGATGTTCCACTTATTAGAGTAGGTTTTCCGATTCATGACCGTTTCGGAGGACACAGGCAGTTCTCAATCGGTTATCGTGGGGCCCAGAATTTGTTCGACCTGATCGTCAACACACTCATCCAAAGGAAACAGGACTCCTCTGACATCGGATACGGCTACATCTGATCGGCGCATGGCGTCCGCACAAATTTCTTGAGGTAAAGCAAATGAAACAAAAAATTAATTTACTCAACCATCCCTGCTTTAACGAGAAAGTCAAGGGCTGCAACGGACGGGTTCATCTGCCTGTGGCGCCTGAATGCAACATAAAATGCAATTACTGCGACAGGAAATACGACTGTGTAAATGAGAGCAGGCCAGGGGTCACCAGTTCGATACTCTCACCGGAGCAGTCCGTAAGATATCTCAAAAGAGTGCTCGAGAGGAACAGCTCCATAACGGTTGCGGGCATCGCCGGACCCGGCGACACATTCGCCAACACCGAGAGAACCATGAGGACATTGAGTCTCATCAGGGAATCTTTCCCAGATATACTGCTATGTGTCTCAACCAACGGGCTAAACCTTCCCTTTTGCGTGGATGAACTTAAAAGATTACAGGTTAGCCATGTAACTGTGACGGTCAACACTGTCAATCCGGAAACCGGCGCTAGTATTTACGCATGGGTGCGGGATGGAAAGATAATATATAGAGGATTACAGGGGGCAAGAATTATTCTATCCAGACAGATCGAGGGTATACAGAAACTGAAGAGCGCCGGTATTATTGTCAAGGTAAACACCGTTATCATTCCTGGAGTTAACGACTCCGAGGTTTGTGAAGTTGCTGGCGCCATGGCGGCATTGGGAGTTGACATCCAGAACTGCATGCAGATGTTTCCCAATTCCGGCTCCCCTTTCGGGAACATAAGGGAGCCTAATGCTGAAGAGATAGGGCTGGTACGATCTGAGGCCTCAAAATTCATACCCCAAATGAGACACTGCTCCAGATGCAGGGCTGACGCTGTCGG
>CALDNG010000495.1 GCA_937915285.1 uncultured Desulfomonile sp.
GGAGAAACTTATGTCCGTGAACCAGGAGAAGTTTGAAGAGCTTGTGCGAAGACTTGAAGAATCTGATCAGGCCGGAGGGCATGATAAGGTCGCCAAGCATCACAAATCCGGCAAGATGACCGCCAGGGAGAGGGTGCTTGAGATACTTGATGAAGGCTCTTTTGAAGAAATAGACAAGTTCGTCACCCATCGCTGCCATGATTTCGGCATGGACAAGACCCACATTCCTGGAGAAGGAGTTGTAACAGGATTCGGAAAAATCAATGGTCGCGGCGTATATGTTTACGCTCAGGACTTTACGGTTTTTGGAGGAAGCCTGTCATACACTCATGCCCAGAAAATGTGCAAGGTCATGGACCTGGCTTACAGGAACGGTTATCCCCTTGTTGGAATAAATGATTCTGGAGGAGCGCGGATTCAGGAGGGAGTAGAAAGCCTGGGCGGATATGGCGAAGTATTCTACCGAAACGTTAGAGCCTCAGGAGTGATACCTCAGATTTCTGTCATAATGGGACCTTGCGCTGGCGGCGCTGTTTACTCCCCCGCAGTAACCGATTTCATCTTCATGACCGAAAAAACTTCGTACATGTTTATTACCGGTCCACAAGTCATCAAACAGGTGACGAGCGAGGAAATAGACCCCGAAAGCCTCGGCGGGGCTAAGGTTCACGGTAGGGTTTCTGGCGTATGCCATGTTCATTACTCATCGGAAAAACAGACTCTCGAAGGAGTAAAGGAACTCCTTTCATTCCTTCCGGACAGTAACAGGTCCAAACCTCCTGCCGTAAAAACGGATGATCCTGTTGACAGATTGGTTCCGGAACTTGACTCAGTGATTCCTGACAGTTCACGTCGTCCATACGATATGAAAAAAATCATCATACCAGTTCTGGACGATATGAAATTTTTTGAAATTCACGCTCACTTTGCCAGGAACCTTATCACGGGATTTGGTCGTCTCGGCGGCAAGACTGTGGGTATAGTGGCCAATCAGCCAAACTGGATGGCTGGCTGCCTTGATACGGAGGCCTCTGTTAAATGCGCCCGGTTCGTAAGATTCTGTGACGCTTTCAACATTCCGTTGTGGACACTTCTGGATGTGCCTGGTTATTTGCCCGGAACGCAACAGGAACACGGCGGAATCATCAAGCACGGCGCAAAAATACTTTATGCGTACGCCGAAGCCACAGTACCCAAGGTAACTCTTATTACCAGAAAGGCCTATGGCGGAGCTTATGTAGTCATGTCAAGCAAACACCTGCGAGCAGATATCAACCTGGCCTATCCTACCGCCGAAATTGCCGTCATGGGTCCTGAAGGCGCCATACAGATACTGTTCCGCAAGGAAATAAATGAAGCTCCGGATCCAGCCAAACGAAGGGCGGAACTGATTGAAGATTACGTGGCAAAATTCGCCAGCCCCTATAGAGCCGCTCAACTAGGATTCGTCGACAGGGTCATTTTCCCGAGAGATACTAGGGCCATACTGATCAAGGCTTTTGAACAGCTGGAAAACAAAAAGGAAGATAAACCCGAGCGGAGGCATGGCAACATTCCGTTGTGATTGGCCCGGCAGTTATGACAGGAATCACCTCACTGGATAAACACCGGCGTCTTTGAATATTTTGAACAGGCGCAATAACTTAAGCATAGCGGGCTCGCAACAAACGCTGACATCGGCGCGCCTGGCCCCCAATTGAAAGCCGTCCCGACGGACATAGCAAATGAGGTTTTATTATGGAAAGAAAAATAAGGGTTGTCGTAGCCAAACCCGGACTTGACGGACATGATCGTGGCGCAGAGGTGGTTGCTAGAGCCTTAAGAGACGCCGGCATGGAAGTCAACTAGACAGGGTTGAGACAAACTCCTGAGGCCATATTGCAGACATGCGTACAGGAAGACGCTGACGTACTTTGCCTGAGTTCACTGTCCGGAGCCCACGACTACCTGTTTCCGAAGGTTGGTCGCCTGTTCAGGGAAAAAGGCGTGGACGACGTCTTGATACTAGGCGGAGGAATAATACCTGAAGAGGATATCCCAAATCTAAAATCCAATGGCATCGAAGAAGTGTTCGGCCCCGGGACCAGCACCGAGGAGATTGTCGAATACATAAAAACCCATCTCAAGAAATAAGCACTACAGTTTGATTTCGAAATTTCAAAAGCAGATTATGTCTGAGCCCGGAATGGCACCGGGCTTTTTTGAGATCGGAAGAGCGTCGTGTAGGGAAAGAGTGTAGATCTCGGTGG
>CALDNG010000496.1 GCA_937915285.1 uncultured Desulfomonile sp.
ATCTCCTCCGGACATATTTCAAATTACTATGGTAGGTCACTAATTCGCTACTCAATCGGTAAACCTTAATTAAAACACATTAACAATGCAATGTTAAGAACAATCATCATGCTGAAAAGCCCCTCAGGTCATTATCCAAACCGATCAAGAATGGTTGCGGATTGCATCGCGCAAAGCGCTATGGAGTCCAAGCCTTTTTTTCATATATCTGAAAAATAAACTACTGCTTGCGAATGCCTTCAATCCTGCTGACCATATTATTTTCAACATCTTACCTGTTGCATTAATCTGGACGTAAAATATACGGGCTGCCAAAAATTCACTATAGACTACAAAAATTAGTTGCGTCATGACCCAAAAACAAAGTAAACTCATCATAAGTCAGACCGCACGAGAATAGTCTTGGCTTCGCTGCTGTTTTCAGTGGATCTTTCTAAAAAATACGCGGCCCAAAAAAAACAGTTGAACAATATAAAAATGACCTGACTTTGCACCCGGAGGTTAACATCCATGGAACGTAACGTGTGCGTCGTTGCTGGGGGGATGTCCAAGTGGGGAGTTAGAGATGGCAGCCAGAGAGACTTCTTTCAGGAAGCCGCCAAGGCCTGCTATGACGACAACCCCTTGATGAACCCCAAAGACATAGACGGACTCCTGGTAGCTTCGGCCTATACCGAGAGGACATCATACCAGACCCATCTGGCTCCTCTGGTGGCCGAATATGCGGGCATCAAGCCTAAGAATATTTGCGCCAGGGTAGAACTCCTCTGCGCCAGTGGCAGTTCGGCCATAATACTGGCTTTTGCCATGATCAAGTCCGGACAGGCCGACGTGGTCATGGTAGCAGGTGGCGAGAAGCTGTACACCCCCCAGAAGTGGGAGGTTTTTTACAGCGAACTGGCCAGTGTAGATCATGATTGGGATGGTGGACAGGGACTGGGATTACCGCCCCCCGTTTTTGCCATGGTCGCCAAGCAGCACATGAAACAGTATGGAACCAAGAAGGAGCATCTCGGGGCAATATCGGTCAAAAACCGGAGGAACTCCGCAAAGAATCCGAAGGCACAGTTCCAGACACCCGTGACCATGGAAGAGGTTATGAGCGGAAGGATGATAGTTCCGCCTCTGACACTTTATGACTGCTGCCCGATTACCGACGGAGCCGCTGCCATTGTTCTGGCCTCTGAAGAAAAGGCCAAACAGATGACGGACAGGCCACTGGTTTACCTATTGGGCACTGGGCAGGCCTCGGTTAATAACATGTCTGCAAACATGCCTGACTGGACAACCTGGGAGGCCTTGAAGATAGCCGGTTCCCAGGCTTATACGAAGTCAAAGGTCAGCGCAGATGAAATAGATGTCGCCATGACTCACGACTGCTTCACGATCTCCGAGATCATTGAGATGGAAGACCTCGGGTTCTGCAAGAAAGGTGAGGGCGGATTCTTTGTTGGAGATGGCCAGAATGATTTTGGTGGAAAAATTCCCACTAACACAGACGGCGGATTGCTGGGATGCGGCCATCCTTTTGGTGGGACCGGAATCCGTCAGGGCCTGGAGGTTATGAGACAGCTTCGTGGTGACGCCATTCAGCAGGTTCCGAATGCGACCTTCGGACTGACCCACAACCTGAGTGGTTTCATAGCGGCTCACACCGTCTTGGTCTATGGTAAGGAGGTCAGATGAGCACACCGGGCATTTCAATACTGGATGGTAAATATATGGTTACCATGGACCTGTTCCCGCAGCAGTCCAAGGAATTCAACCAGGTGGCCCCTTTCTATGATTACCTCAAGGAAGGTCGCTTCACGACCACGAAATGCGCCAATTGCGGGGCTGAGCCATTCCCGCCGCGAGTAATGTGCCCTGAATGTTATGGCGTAGACATGGAATGGGTGGATTGGCCCACTGTTGGGACAGTAATAGATGTAACCGAGGAATCCGTAGGGGTGCCTCTAGGCTTCGGAAAACCCCCGCTAGTCCACGCCCTGGTGGACCTTCAGGGGAAGAGGACTTTTTTTGTTAGGATAATCAATTGCGCAGCCGGTCAGCTCAAATCAGGGGATCAGGTGAAGCTTTCCGTTTTTGATATCGACCCTGTGCCCCAGGAGGTCGGACGTGACGTGGTTCAAATGCCTCGTGTTTTTTACGCGTTCGAACCGGTAAAATAATAAAGACGCAACCAATTGATGATTCAAATGACATGAACTCGCGAACACAAAAGAAAACTTGACGCGACAGAATTAAACTAGGAGGTTCAAATGGCGCTTGAGTGGTTACCCAGGGACAACGGAAGCAAGGATCATGACCTTATCGGCCCACATCATTGGGGAACAGAGGCACCTTGTACTGTTTATGAGAAAAAGCCGTTAACCAGCCCCGATGGTAAA
Organism: uncultured Desulfomonile sp.; assembly: GCA_937915285.1. Lineage (GTDB taxonomy): Bacteria > Desulfobacterota > Desulfomonilia > Desulfomonilales > Desulfomonilaceae > CAITZA01. Next base: position 2,391 of record CALDNG010000496.1, read on the forward strand.
GAAATTCCGGGTCTCTATGTCGCATGGATTCGACTCAACAACCCGAAGCAGTATAATTCCTACACAACCGAAATGGTTAAGGGCGTGATAGCGGGATTTGGCGCTGCAAGCTCAGACCGCTCGGTAGTCGCCGCCATTTTCACCGGAACCGGTGACAAGGCGTTCTGTACAGGTGGAAACACCAAGGAATATGCTGAATATTACAGCCAGCGCCCCAATGAGTACGGCGAATACATGGATCTGTTCAATGGCATGGTTGACGCCATCCTGAATTGCAAGAAGCCTGTTATTTGCCGCGTAAACGGAATGCGCGTAGCTGGTGGGCAGGAAATCGGAATGGCCTGCGACCTCGCTATCTCCAGCGACCTGGCTATTTTCGGACAGGCTGGCGCCCGTCACGGCTCAAGCCCGGACGGTGGATCAACAGACTTCCTCCCATGGTTCCTATCCATGGAAGACGCCATGTGGAACTGCATTAGCTGCGAGATGTGGAGCGCTTACAAGATGAGAGCCAAAAACCTCATCTCCAAGGCAGTGCCGGTATTGAAACAGGGCGACAAGTTCATTCGAAATCCTCTCATTGTCACCGACTCCTATGTCAAGGACGGCGAGATAGTTTATGGCGAATACAAGACTGGCGCAGACGCCAAGGCGGCTCGCGAGATGATTAAGGAACTGCCGGTTGACTTTGAACTTCTGGACAAGGAAATCAACAAGGCGGTCTGGACCTTTGCAAATCTATTCCCGGGATGTCTGATCAAGGCCATTGACGGAATCAGGGCCAAAAAGAAATTCTTCTGGGATCAGTCAAAGCTCGCCAACAGGCATTGGTTGATGGCTAACATGAACTATGAGGCCTATCTGGGCTTCAACGCCTTCAACTCCAAGAAGATAACAGGCGTGGATGTTATCGATTTCATCAAATGGAGACAACTCATAGCTGAGGGCGCCCCGGCTATTCCAGAGACATACGCGAAAGTACTGGGCACTCCGCAGCAATAGCAGCCCTGTTCAGTTTCTGCTCAATTTTAGGGCGCGGCTAACCGCGCCCATTTTTTTTGACCACATCCATGATCATTCTCACGGGGGATTAAAATGGAATTCACACTGATTAAAACCGAAGATCATTTTGATGGCTCAGTCCTCAAGATCATACTTAACTCACCCAAGGCAAACGTCCTGGAAGCAAAGATGCTTGACGAGATATCCAGTGTTCTGGCGTCTGTAGCTTCCAGAAAGGATATCAGGCTAATAGTCTTCGAGGGTTCCGGAAAACACTTTTCATTTGGCGCAAGCGTTCCGGAGCACACAAAAGACAAAGCCGCCATGATGTTGAAATTCTTTCACCGGATGTTCTATCAGTTGGTAGACCTCGCCATTCCGACCATGGCCATAGTTAGGGGCCAATGTCTGGGTGGCGGTATGGAACTGGCCCTTTTCTGTAATTTTATAGTTGCCGACCAATCGGCAATGTTTGGTCAACCTGAAATAGTCCTTGGGGTCTTTCCACCTCCGGCATCGGTAATGCTACCGTTTAAAGTCGGACAGGCATTGGCGGACGATCTGGCGCTTACAGGACGTTCAATAGCCGCTAGTGAGGCTAAACAGTCAGGGTTGGTAAATCTTCTCGCTCAAGAAGGAGAGGACGCCTGGGACATGGCGTCGAAGTGGATATCAACTCAAATCCTTCCCAAAAGCGCCTCAAGTCTAAAAATTGCCAACAAGGCCGTTAGAATGAAATTCTTCAGGGCCATCAGGGAGGATTTGCCTAGAATGGAAGCCCTATACCTCAAGGACTTGATGGAATCCTTTGACGCCAATGAAGGAATCAACGCATTCATTCAGAAGAGAAAACCTGAATGGAAACACGAATAAAATCATCATAACCCGATTAACGCCCAACTCCCTCGGACCCTGCCGGGAATTCGGCAGGGCCCGGGACGCGTCCTCCCAAACATCATCATCGGCATCAACTCCTCCAAAATGCATTTCAAACCTACTTTTCTAGTCACTACAGAAATTCTGGTAGCTCTTCACTAAATCTACTGATCCATCATTCTTCCAAGCGTTATTTTTATCTTGACGCAGAATTATTTCGTTGATACGAGTTGTTCGCACGGAATAATGATATTCCATGTAACATTTAGATTATTATAATACGTTTTCATTAATCTATTTATCCTTAAACAGTGTCAGAATAAAAAAGGCGTGATCATGAAAAAAACAACTTCCGTATTATTGATGTTGATCCTGAGTTTTTGCAGTGTTACGGCTATGGCCCAGACCATAGCGTATCCGGTAGAGACTTTGGTTGTTGACAGGTCTACCCGGAATCAGGTGGCTAATGAATATGCTATGGTGACGAGGGACGCCATCCAGCGTGTCTGGAAGACGCCTTTGAGCTATGCGACAGATTCAGCCCTCAAAGGCAAAGTGGCCATCACTTACGAAATAGCACGTGATGGATCACTCCGGTCAGTAGAACTCACCAGAAGCTCTGGGGTCTCCGAGATGGATGAGTCCCTGATTAAAGCCATTCAGTCTGCTGCGCCCTTTCCAAGGTTTCCCGTTGGAATACAGGCCAAAACAGTTCTTATCCGGGCCAATTTTGTGATCGCGGAACTACCCAAGGTTCCCCTGCTGACGGTTGATTATGGCAGGAACGAGAATAAGGCTCCTGAAGGAGAGGTCCAGGCCCCGACCAGGAAGTACCTCTGGGGAGCCCCCGCCGGAGCCGCTCTAAGAAAAGAACCCATAAATGAAGAGCCTTACGAGGAACCCTCCGTGGAGGAGACCAGGACGCCTGAACCTCCGGCAATAAAGTTTAATTGGGGAAAACGTCAGTAAATAAATAGTCATCAGAAAATAAAAAGCGGCCCATTCCAAAAGATTGGGCCGCTTTTTTTATGTGAAAAGTCGATCCTTCAGACACTCTCGAACAATACTCTAGCCCCGGTTTGGGGGTTCATATTCGCCAATACGGTGAATTGTCATCATGTTGGTGGTATCACCTGTTCCGATGGGCCAGCCCATAGCAATGGCCACCAGTTCCCCCTTGGCCCCGATGCCGTTACGTATGACGTATTCGTCTACGTAATCCATCAGTCGGTCAAAGTCATCCATGTGTTCAGCCAGATGCGGGTGTATCCCACGGCTTATTGCCATGAAGTTACGTGAGCTTTCATCAAACGTGAAGGCATACACGTCTGCCCCGGGACGGTATCTTGCTATTTGACGAGCCGTCCTGCCGGAACCTGTCACGGCAATGATCGTGCGCAGTATCATGTCATGAGCTGCCACTACAGCGGTGTGGCACAAGGCTTCAGTAATGCTGTGACCTGTCAGGTCAAGCCGCGTCCACAAATCGCAGACATTTTCATACTCGTAGGATTCAGCTTCTACCGCTATGTCTCTCATCATTTTCACGGCTTCTATGGGATATTTTCCGATGGATGTTTCACCTGAAAGCATTAATGCGTCTGTTCCATCAAAAACCGCGTTTGCCACATCCGCCGCTTCAGCCCTGGTCGGCAGAAGCGCGTTAGTCATTGATTCCAGCATCTGTGTGGCCGTGATTACCGGTATTCCCTTCCTGTTAGCTTCCTTGATTATTTCTTTCTGGAGCGCCGGGACGCGCTTGATGTCCACTTCAACACCGAGATCCCCTCGGGCGACCATGACCGCGTCCGATACATCCAGAATACCGTGCAACTCATTCACGCACGCCGCACGCTCGAGTTTGGCTATGATCGGCTTTACAACACCGATCTTTTGCATCTGTTCCCTTAGTCTCTCGACATCCCTGCCGCTCGAGACAAACGAAAGAGCGACCGCGTCAAAACCTAGCTGCATGCCGAGTTCCAGATCATCTATGTCCTTGTCCGTCAACCCCGGTAACGAAAGTTTGGTGTGGGGAAAATTTACACCCTTGTTGGGGAGCAGGACTCCACCCTCAAGCACTCTGCACACTATGCCCTCTCGCTGTAATGAAACCGCCTCAAGCCTCAGCTTGCCGTCGTCCATGAGGATGATCTCGCCAGGGGTTACTTCACGCTCAAGGTTTGAGTACCGTACGGGAATGATGATCCCTGATTTAACATCCTGCCTGGAAGAAATGGTCACATGCCCGCCAGTCTCCAGCAGCATTCCTGTAGAAGGTATGGCCCCGACGCGAACCTTGGGTCCCTGAAGGTCCTGGATGAACGCTACCGTCCTTCCACTCTCAGCGACAACCTTCTTGGACCGGTGGAATAGCTGTGTCTTCCAGTCTGCGTCTCCATGGGAAAAGTTGAAACGTAACGCATCCGCGCCGGCCTCAATCAGTCCTCTTATCATCTCTTCCGTTTCAGTTGCCGGCCCGAGAGTGACCACTATTTTTGTCTTTCGCATGAAAAACTCCACATTATTACTTTTCAAGTTCGGTTTACAGTTTCGGGACCTCCTGAGAAATGCCATCCTCAGGGCCCAAACCAGACTTACACGCTCATGAGAGTGGTCAATGAGCGCAAAGTTCCAATTCTATTAGAAACGGGGATACAATAATTCAGTCCATCGTATCCGCAGGTGTTATCCCCTTCTTGCACAGTCTTTGAATTGTCCGCCTTATTGTCTGAGAACTCAGGATGAGCGACGGCAGGAAGATAAGGTCTCCCAAAAGCCCCATGCATATGGAGGCGCATCCCAGGATGCCGAAGGACACCACCGGATTGAATGGAGACACGAGCAAAGCTAAAAAACCGAAAATTATCACCAAGGACCATGAAACCATCTGGCGGGCAGTGAACCTGTATGCCCGGAATACATTTGTGTCAACGTCATTTTGAGGATTGAACGCTATTTCTCTCTTCAGTTGGGTCATGTAATGAATGGTATTGTCATCTGCCATGCCAACAGCTACCGTGGCTGAAAAAACGGTCACCATGTCAAGAGGAATCCCACACCATCCCATTAGCCCGAAAACCGCGGCAACCGGGGGAATATTTGGGACAGCGCAAATCAGGCCAAGCCAAAACGACTCCATCTGGATCATCATTATCGAAATTATGAGTATTGCCGCGAGGATCATGGACTCATACTGATCGCTGATCAGGGTGTTGGTTTGATCTGAAACCAGAGCGAGTTCACCGGTTATAACGAAATTCAGGTCCGGCCCGAGACTCTTTGCCGCCGTCTCCCGAATCTTGGAAATAGTATCGTCTATGGGCACGTCCGGTGAATTGAGTATGCTGACTGCCACCCTAATTTTATCGAAATTTTCCGAAATATAACGGCGGGTCATTTTGGCCCCGTCAGCATCCATCGAGGTCATGAAAAGTAGTTGGGGGATCAGCTTTGGGTCCTTGAACAAATCCTGTTTATCAGTCGAGTCTCCAACAACGCCGTGAAGGTAATGCAACAGGTGCAGAAACGAATCCGTTGATGAGACCTCTGAAATCCCGGCCAGGTCCCGTTCCAGGGTGTCGATCTTTTTCCATTGTTCGGCATTCCTGAAAGATCCGTCCTTGTCGGTTATGAATAACTCAAGGGTGTGCAGTGGGATGAGGTTGGTTTCTACGAACCTGACGTCCTGAACAGTTTTGGTTTTCTCACTCAACATCCTGAAAACCTGTGCGTCGATCTCGATCCTCGAGGCTCCGCTAAAAAGGAACAGTGTCAGACCAACCCCGAATAGCACGATGAATCTTGCATGACGCGATATGATACCTGCCAGGCCGTTGAGCATCCTGTCTAGCCAATCCACCAGTAACCCACCTGAGTTATCCGATGGACTCAAAGCCTTCATGTAAGAGAAAAACGCAGGGGTTAAGACAAGAGCCAGGGCGTAAGCTATGAGCACCCCGAACGACATGATGAAACCCAACTGCCGTATCATCGGAGTCGAGCTAATCATCAGCGTTCCAAAGCCGATGGCCGTCGTGGCCACGGCCATGAAACACGGCCTGGCAAGCCACCTGAACGCAAGCTTGATAGCCGCTATCTTGTCATTGGTTGTCTCATAGAACTGGTGATAACGAACCACCATGTGAATAACTATTTCCAGGGTGGCTATAGGAACCAGCCCAAACGCCAGCGCTGTTGTTGAACTCAGGGGAATCCCGAAAATTACCATCAAACCCAGAACCCACAACACGCATATTGAAAGTATGACGTTCGTTACAAGCGTTACCCTGAAACTCTTGAACACGTAAATTGATACGATCGTGGCGATAAGCATGCACAAAACGCCAAAAACGATGCCGGTCTGTATGCTGTACTGGACGATTGATTCACGAATGAAAGCCGGGCCTATCACCCGATATTCAAATCCGGTGAAACCGCCATTCTTGATCGTCTCATCGATTATCTCGAGAATTTTATCGTAGGCCGGATAATCGAATTTGTAGGTGTCATCCATCCTGACTACTATGCCGAAGGTGTTGAGATCCTTTGAGGCCAGTAGCGCCAGTAAGGGTAATTCCTTCTGTAAATTCTGAAGCTTCGCCAGATCAGGCGTCTGTAATTGTCCGTCAACCTTGTCCAGAAGCCTGAATGAGCCGAACACGCCGTCTTTTTGCTTGAAGAGCTTGACATTTGATAGGCTTATAACCTCGGTGAGGTTGCCGTAACCTTCGAGCCGCTGGGTGAGCGCCTCCAGTAACTTCAGCGACTCTGCGTTCATGATCCCCTTGGGATTTTTGATCGCAATAAGGGTAAATTCTTCACTACCGAATGTTTCGAGAAATTTTTCGTACTGGCCGTAGGCCTCTGTTGTGCGGTCCAGTCCTGTTTTCAGGGACGGGTCGGTCTCAAGACGAAAAGCGTAAAAGGCAAGGAACACACTAATAATGCCGATGATTGCCATCAACGCCTTGCGCTGATCAACTATGAAATCCAGAGGATTGTAATTGGATAGATTTAACTTGTCTTGTGGGTTCATGAATCTATAGGATACCCTTTGGTCGTGCTATAACCGGCGCACAGTGTATAAGTTGATTAAGACTATGTAAATAGAAAGAATTGTCAAGGAGTCAAAAAAACCGTCAAAAAAACCGGGGATTCCCGGCCCTTTGCTTCAATCATCCTGATGGGTAACCCTAAATATCAAGCCTAAGTGGTAGTTTCATTGACAAGCGTTTCTACTAATTGATAAAATAAGCCAACGTTGGGGAGGGAAATCCCGGTTGGAGGGATTTTCATCCCTATGTTTGCGTCAAACGTAATATCCGAAAAAAGATTTCTGTCAGGCCTGCGCCGAAGTATTAACGGCTCTGTGCCTCTCATTGTCCTGACCCTTGCCTTACTGACGCTAAGTTCATGCTCGCTGACGTCGCAATCTCCACTCCTTTCCAAGAACGCATCGGTCAACGTGCTGGAGGAAGAACAGGCCCTTGAATCTGATTCCGGAGGACAGATACCCTATCAGCGGTGGCGCATAAGCCCTTGGGATGACGATCTGAAATACATCTGGCTGGTTGGTGACTATGATTTCAGGAAAACCGATAAGGTTGAGATAATCCTGTATTTTCACGGTATGGGAGCAAAGGACTATTACCGTGATTTTCGCAAGGAACTGGAATCGCTGGCTTCGAAGAGACCGGAAAAGCCATTCATTTTCGTTGGTTTTGTTGACACGCCTTATATTTTTAGCTGGGCGAGAACAAAGGGGCGTTGGGGCTCGTTCGTCCTGAAGGACGGGGAACGGCCGGAGTTGCTGTTCAAGACGGTCAACCGCATTTTCAGGGGTGTGAAGAGGGCCTTTCCAAACATAGAAAAAGAAAAGACGACATTGACTCTTGCTGGATTCTCCGGTGGGGGGCGGGTTCTGGATTCCGTGGGAACCTGGCTGGCCAAAGCCCCGGCAGATGATCCATACGCTGAGGTATTCAGGGCGAAACTCTCCAAGATAGTCTACTTCGATTGCTGGTTTGACAAGGATGTCATTCAGACAATTCCGGCGCTCCTGGAGAGCAATCCCGGAATTCGCATAGT
>CALDNG010000497.1 GCA_937915285.1 uncultured Desulfomonile sp.
CTCTTCCCAAACAAATGGCATGAATCAAACAAGGTCGAAAAGGGCAAGTCATACGCAATTCCGCCTGAGGGATCTAGTTTCGTATTCAAGGTTCATGGACCGGCAGGAAAAGAATATGTCAAGGCGATAGCCACCCTGAAGCCAATTGAAAAACTCGAGGGCGCCGTAGCAGTTTCAAAAGGCGCTTTCAGTGAAATTCAGGACGCAGGACTGGTCCTCAAGGACATAGGACTGGAGTTGTCACAACAAGATGTAAAGACATGGGCGGAAACAACCATCTCCTTCGACATTACCGAAGCCGCCGCCACAGCCGAAAAACCGATGTCACTTAAATTATGGAGCGACAAGAAAATCTATAGTCCCGGGGAAAAAATCGTCTTCTACTTTCAATCAGATCGGGACTGTAACCTTACCCTCATTGACATAGGTAGCAGCGGCAAAGTTCACGTGATATTCCCTAACAAGAATCAAACAGATAATGCCGTCAAGGCAAACACGAAATATGAAATCCCAAAGGGACCCAATCCGGATTTTGCATACAAGATATTATCTCCTACGGGGCAAAACACCATAAAAGCAATCTGCACTACAAAATCGGCCCCAGTTGTTTCAACAGCCATATCCTATGATAAAGAGGAATTCCCTCTGATGGGTATTCGAGATGAAGTTCTCAAAGACATAGCCGTTCAACTCAACAAACTTGACCAGCATAGTTATTCCCAGGTGGATTACACAATAGAGATAAAGTAGTCTCAGGAAGGTCAAAATAACATGAAACAATATCGGATACTCAGTTTTTTGTTAGTATTGTCGCTACTCCTGGCTTCTGCAGTGACAGCGTTTGCCGAAACTGAAGAAGAATATCTCAAGCTTCGCACACAGGAAGAGTCCTCAACCATGGTTCCCAAGGGACTAGGTTCAAAATCAGGGGGCGATATCATTTCCAAAGATGTGATCATAGAACAACTTGCCAAACCACAACCCCCCGGTCAGGCAGCCTCGATAAGCTTTTCCAGTGACTTGATTCTCTTTGATTTCGGGTCCGCAAGATTGAGAGAGGCCTGCTATCCGCAACTAACGCAGATAGTGCTCGCCATCAATGATCCTAAACTGGCCGGTATACCCGTCTTTTTTGTCGATGGTCACACCTGCGCCATAGGTTCGGATGAAAACAACTGTCGACTCTCATGGCGGAGAGCTGAAAGCGTCGTGCGATTTCTGGTCAGCGCAGGTGTGCCGCCACACAGGCTTATCCCAAGAGGCTTCGGTGAACACTGTCCGATCGCCTCAAATGAGGACGAATACGGGCGCAGGACAAATCGACGTGTTGTCCTGAAGAGCGGTAACGTGATTGTTCAGGAAGACCAGTACAGGCAATGCTCAAGATACTGAGAAATTCTCCAGAGCTTGCCATTGGTTTCAATAACTCAATGACTCGCTAACTCAGTGATCAGGCTTCACAGAATCATCGGAGACCAAAACTATGACAAAGAAGGTATTTTCGGGACTATTAGTCCTGTTTGTGATGGGACTGATATGTCAAATCTCCGTGGTCAATGCTTACACCCTTGAAGAACTTTGTTCCCTGGCGAACCAGATTCAGAATGACAAACCTGGAATTCATTTTGAGCTGAAATCTGACAAGGCTGTGTATCAAACCGGAGAGCCAGTTGTTTTCAATTTCAAAGCGGACAGGGACTGCTACCTGGCGCTTATCGACATCGGCACAAGCGGAAGAACTGTCATCCTTTTTCCCAACAGATGGCATCCGGATAACAGGATTGAAAAGGACAAGTTATATCGAATACCGCCTGTAGGTAGTGAATACGGCTACAGGATCGAAGGCCCATCCGGAGTGGAAAGAGTAAAAGCCATCGTCAGCGTAGAACCCGCCCTTTCGAGAATCGAATCCTTGCAAAATGAGCTTAGAATGCCATCACAGGCGCCACCTGTGAACGTTCAGGCTGTCGCGCAGGTATTTGTTACTATTAGAGACCCTGCGACTGTCCTGAAAGATATTGGCCTGGAATTTTCCAAAATTGATCCGGGTAAATGGGCCACAGCAACATTGGCGTTCAACGTCAATGCCCCGGGTTCCACCTCTTCTTCCACTGAAGCCACTGCGGCGGCCAGCGCCACCGTGACGGTAAACCCCTCTCCAGCACAGCGCTAGCAATTGAACTCTCTGTAGCGCGCCAGATAAACCGCGCTAAAAAATGCAAACCTCGCTTCTGACATACCAATGTTGGAAGCGAGCCCCAAAATTCCACAAAAAACACGCCCCCTCAATAATCACAATCGTCATCTTTAAACGAAGCGCTTCAGTAGGCGATTTGCGTTCACGTGATTATCAACCTCACAACACGGTCGCCGCCCCGCAATCAATTACTGAACATGGCAACTACTTGTTAAAGCATGAGAATTTGTTCGAAATCAAAAACATCAACCATTTTTTAGCTCTTCCTGTCAGATTTTAGATAGCTTCCCGAATACTTTATCAAAGGCCATTGAGCCTCAGCAAAAACAGACAATAAAAAACAAGGAGTCGTGCAATGAGAAAAGTATTCGCTATCATCTGTGTAGTAGTAATGGCGGCCTCGGTCGTATTCACGGTTTCAGAAGCCTGCGCCTCCGCCTCAGCGGCGGCTTCATCAGCGGGCAGAAGTGGCGCCTCTGCCGCAGCGGCATCCGCCGGTTACGGTAGCGCCTCTGCAGCTGCCGCCGCTTCCGGCGCCGGTTACTATGGCGGCTCATCATCCGCCGCCGCCGCAGCCGCCGGCGGGGCC
>CALDNG010000498.1 GCA_937915285.1 uncultured Desulfomonile sp.
GAAACACATGCTGTCAGCAGGTATGAGGCACTCATAGGCTCCTAGTCTCATGGTACCACCTTTTTCAGTAACTGCGCGCTGGGTCTCCATCAGATGAATGACTGGGAAAGGAGTATCGGGATCAAACTCGGTAGAATTGGCTTTTGTCAGTTTACAGACATTTCTGGCAAATTCCACTACCGCCATCTGCATACCCAGGCAAATTCCAAAATAAGGGATTTTGTTTTCCCTGGCATGCTGAACCGCCTTTATTTTGCCTTCGATCCCTCTTGAGCCAAACCCGCCGGGAACAAGTATGCCGTCAACATCCGAAAATTCGTCGCCTATCCCAGAATTTTCTATTCGTTCAGAATCAATGAACTTCAATCTGACTCTCGCCTTATTGGCCACCCCGCCTGCAAACAAGGCTTCGTTGAGGCTTTTGTAAGATTCATGCAAATTAACGTATTTGCCAACGATTCCGATAGTCACTGTCTGCTCAAGTGATTTAACGGACCGTATGAAAGACCTCCACTCATCAAGCTGTGGCGCTCTCGTCCAAACATTCAGCAGTTCCACAATCTTCTGGTCAAGCCCTTCCTCATGGAATTTGAGTGGCAATTCATAGATGCACTCAACATCCTCCGCAGCTATGACTTCTTCAGGTCTGACGTTACAAAATAGCGCTATCTTTTCCTTTATATCCCTTGAAATGCTCTTTTCGGTTCTGCATATGAGTATATCCGGCTGGATGCCCACCTCTCTCAATGTCTTGACACTGTGTTGGGTCGGCTTGGTTTTGACTTCCCCTGACGCCTTTACAAAAGGTAGTAGTGTCAAATGAACATACAGAACATTCTGGGGTCCCAAATCGGCGCGCAGTTGCCTGATTGCCTCAAGGAAAGGCAGGCTTTCGATATCGCCGACGGTCCCTCCGACTTCTACGATGGCGACATCGACTCCATTTCCCAAACCTCTTATTTTGTCCTTGATCTCTTCAGTGACATGAGGGATGACCTGCACGGTAGCCCCAAGATACTCGCCTCGGCGCTCCTTCTGAATCACGGCGTCATAAATCTGACCAGTGGTAAAATTGTTTTTTTGACGCAAAATGGCGTGAGTGAACCTTTCATAATGACCCAGGTCCAGATCAGTCTCCGCTCCGTCGTCCGTCACAAAAACTTCCCCATGCTGGAAAGGATTCATCGTCCCTGGATCAACATTAATGTACGGATCCATCTTCAATAACGTTACAGTCAACCCCCTGCATTCCATCAGCGCTCCGATGCTGGCCGCAGAGAGTCCCTTACCCAGTGATGAAAGCACTCCACCTGTTATGAATATGAATTTTGTGCTCTTGTACATGAAACGCTCCAGAAAATTACATGTCTTCACCAGTGAGGATTTTGTAAATGCCAACGTATTTCTCGCTTACATTTCTGACAACCTCATCCGGGAGAACCGGAGCCGGCGGTTCCTTGTCCCACTTTATGAGTTCAAGGTAATCACGCACATATTGCTTGTCCAAAGAGGGAGGAGAAATTCCTGGCTGGTACTGATCCATGGGCCAGAATCTTGAGGAATCGGGAGTCAGGGCTTCATCAATCAATGACCTTTGTCCATCGATAACCCCAAATTCAAATTTTGTGTCAGCTATTATTATTCCTCGCTGTTCTGCCCATTTAGCCCCAAATTCATAGAGTTTCAGGGATGTGTCCCTTAACCAGTTGGCGTCATCAATTCCAAGCAGATCCACCGTTTTTGAAAACGATATGTTCTCGTCATGAGCCCCCAATTCTGCCTTGGTAGACGGTGTAAAGATGGGTTCAGAGAGTTTATCTGCCTGCCGCAATCCCGATGGTAAACTGATTCCGCAAACGGCGCCCGTTTTTTTGTAATCCTGCCAGCCCGATCCAATTATATAGCCCCGAACCACACATTCGACTGGAAAAGCGCTAGCCTTTCTAACAAGCATACTACGACCGTCCAGATCAACCTTGAATTTTTGAAGATCCTGTGGAAAGTCTTTTACCTCAGAGCTTATCAAATGGTTGGGAACCATGTCTTTTGTCTTGTCCATCCAGAAAGCGCTCAATTTGTTGAGCACCTGTCCCTTTTTGGGAATCGGATTTGGTAAAATGACATCGAATGCTGATAGACGGTCTGTTGAGACAATAAGCAATCGCGTCCCAAGATCATATATGTCTCGAACCTTGCCGCGAGCTACCAGTTTCAGACCTTCAAAATTCGTTTCTTTTACAGTTTCGTAGTTCATGAAAAGCTCTCAGATTATTGGATTCAAGATCGTAGCAGTCAATTGACAAATCATTTAAGCCTTTTAATCTATCATGGAAGGAATCAACATGCAATGCGAATCAGGAATGTGTCATAGTAAGAAGAATCAGTGCCCTGATTGTAAAATGTGTCAGGGTTGCGCTGAGTCAAGGTGCGCTGCGTGTAGACCTGGGCTTTCGTCAAAAAAAAAGAAAAAGATGTGTATAAGTGAGCAAATAGCATTGTGGGAGTCCATTAACAGATCGGCGAACTAATTTGAGCGAATCCATTATGAAACTCGTTGACTCTGCTTCCATCCCCACGGTTTTAACTTTGGTCGGAGCAGGAGGCAAGTCATCTCTGATGTCAGCTTTGGCCTCGGAGATGCTGGCCTTGGGGAAGACTGTTATTATGACAACGACAACCAAGATGTATGCCCCGGACAGCGTTCATGTGCCCCAGACATTGTTAACGAACCAAAAAAACTTCTTGGTCAGCTTGAGAGAACAACTTCTGAAACATTCGATTACCTGCATTGGATCAACGTTAAATCGGTCGTCTGGCAAATTAATCGGCGTCAATCCTGAACAGGTCAAGGAATTGAAGCAATTTGCAGACTTCACTTTTGTAGAGGCTGACGGCGCAGCCGGAATGTGTGTGAAGGGAACGGAAGATTGGGAACCGGTCATACCTTCCTGTTCCGACTGTGTCTTTTATGTGATCGGCCTCGATTGTATTGGTAAACCAGCTAATAGCCTGGTGGTCCACAAACTTGACAAATTTCTCAAACAATCAGGCCTCCAACAGGATGAACCGATAAGTTTGCGGTCGCTGGCAAGATTGGTGAATCACGACATGGCGGGTTTGAAAAGGGTCCCCAAGAAAGCTTCGCTTTACGTAGTATTAAACAAGTCCGACAGGCTGCATAGCATCAAAGTCGCCATGGAACTTGGATCGATGATGCTTTCACCCCCGTCCTCCCCTATCAAAGGCGTTATAGTTACGGGTCTGTTCAGTGGTGAAAGGCGAAGTTTTTCAGTGGCTGTCTGAGTTTTGGATGAGTCGATCTCTCATAGGACGCTTGTTTGAATTGGGGTTTCAGGTTCGGGATCATCAATGATAACCTCTATGTCATCAAAGCCCTTTGATTCAATCTCGTTGTTTTGCTTGCCAGACAGGTCTACCTTAAATTCCATGAAAATCTGTTTCTTCTGAACAGTTTCAAACGGGCTCGAACTTACCAGCGCCTCTCCATCCTCGGATAATACCTGGATACTGCATTCAGAATTCAAAGGAGCCCCGAATGCCTGGAATGCTCCCCTTGAATCTGTTTTGACCGAGAAATTGAACTGTTCGCTTCTACATGCGCATTTCACGGTCAGACCTTCCAGCGGTTTCTGATCAACCTCCGAAAGGACTCTCCCATGAATGAGACAACCCTCTGGAATCATGGGGATGTCAAAGCCATCCAATTTCCCGCTTTTTACCGGTAGCTGCAACGGACCTTCTGAATTCATTAGATATCCACGCTTGTAGACATTTATTGAGCATGCCCCCGATTCATTGGCCTGTACCCTGTAACTACCATCTTCTGAATTCGTTCGACATGATTGGCCGATCTTATTGCCATCCTTGTCTACGAGGTACACCACAGCAGTCGTCAATCCATTGCTGGACGGATCAAGCACCCGACCTGTCACCACAATCTTCTCTTTTTCGCGGCGTTCCAGTTCTTTCTGAGATGGCAGATCAACTGCAGAGGAGAATTTGAATTCTTTGGGCGACAGTGATTTGTCTTTTTCCGACGACTGGAGACCCCTTGATGACACGGGTCCTGGTTTGGAGGCTGCCGTAAAATCGGGCATTGGATGATCCTCACCATCCAACGGAGTGAGAATTGGGTCGTCAGGAAGTTTTTCGTTTGGCTGAGGTGAAACGGCCCTTACAGAAACTATGCCGTCATGCAGGGGCTCCTTTGTCATCCTGTAGGACTCAGGTCCCCTTATTGACCGTTTGAAGTTTCTGGAAGGACTTTTGGAACCCATTTTATTCAGCATCCCGATGGGGTTGGAGTCCTCTCTGGGATTATTGCCACTGAATCTGGCTCCCACAAGTAGCCTGACCCGTTCCAGCAAATGGCCCTGAACCGCCAGGTTAATAACGGAAAGGATAAATATACAAAATAAAATTAAATATATAGTGGTAGGTAGATGGGTGATGGAATGAAGCAAACCCGTTTCATGCTCGGCCCTAATAGGCGCCCCTCCCCAGGAAAAGGATGGGAACACGATTAAGGCTACGAACATAAGAATTGAAAAAACATAATGGGTTGGCATCAATCTATTAATCATTTTTACAATACTGATGATGTAGTTGTTACCAAACAGGTTCCTCAGAGGTTCGGTCTATCTTAAAAACTTGGGTAGCAGGTGTCTCTAATACTTTTTAGAGTCCAATGGTTAGAAATTGTTCCTCAATTGATTTTCATCGACGTCTATCACTCGAGTGGACCAAAGTAAATGAAAAAATGACTCTATCGCATGAATTGAAAAAAAATGGGCACTGAAAACTGATGGTTAAGATGCAGGACACAGCATGGGCCTGCGGTTTGCAGTAAGTGTTGCTTGTTAACTTATGAATATAACGTGATATTTAGTGTGGTGGTGTGAGGAAAGTCTCCAGAGGTTGCGCGCGTACTGACAATGTTAGTCGAATAAAAAAGTTTGGAGTGAAACGCATGCAACAATGGAACAGTGACAAGCTCTTCGAACGGGTCTTTAAAAAAGGCTTTAGGGATCGAGCAAGCGGTTACCATCGAATGTTGTGGTCACCGGGGAATTTTATTTGTTGCCATAATGCGCCCCACATTTCCTTGAGTCGGGGGCCGAGCCTTTGGATTAGTCTCTCCCAATGCGTTCTACCGGAGTCTACTTCCTCAAGTATTTCAATAACAAGCTCATTCAGATTAGCTAGTTGCTCTTTGGGCAGGAATGACACTGCCCCATGGTCAATCGACTTCTGAAAATTTTCCGGACTCAGGGCATGAGCAGTGAGCATGACCGCTGGTATGTGCTTTCTCCTGGAATGCTCAAGAAGCTCGAACCCTCTCACCCCCATAATATCCAGAATGACGAGGTCCAATTCACCGCCTTTAATGGCTTCCCTTGCCGCTTCAAAAGTTGATGCCGTGAAAAGGGTAGCCTCTTCAAGCTGCTCCTCGATTATTTCCAGGACGTCTTGTTCGTCGTCCACAGCCAGAATTCGTCGCCCCTTGAGTAAGGATTCTTTTTGCATCAGTGATTTGTCCATTTCAGAGCCATTGCAAAGAAGTTGACAGCTGGGGGTGGGCCCATAAAGCCCAACCGATCCTGTTGATGCTACATTCAGAAATGCTGGACATCAACTCTGGGTTGGATTCTTTTTTGAAGTTGTTACAAGATTCACAAAATCCGTAACAATTGAAAAGACCATGAGCGCACATCCAGCCGAAACAGCGAACAGGAATGGATAATATGCCATTTTCGTGGTTTCAGAAAGTTCCCCGGTCAACCTCATTGTGTTGGCGAACATTCCTACCTGCCAGGCGGACAGACTGAAAAATATCATTCCCAGGACCAACCCCGCAGCAGTAACAGATTTTCGGACCGACTGAGAAAAATGTGACGAAAGTATGTCCACGGCTATGTGGCTTTTTTTGACCTGAGCATAGCCCAGAGGAAACGATACTGCGATAGCCCCCAGGAAACCTACCAGTTCGTATGCAGGGCCTAACGGTTTCCCAAAAAGCCGCATAGTCATGTTTATGACGGAAATGGCCATCATCAGGAACAGGGCTATGCCACCCAATACTGCGAAAAAGCTGGTTAAAACTTCATTTAATCGGTTAATGGTATTCATTCATGGTTCTCTGGGTTTGTTCGTCCGTAACAGTAAACAGGGTTATTTGACTCCAAAACACAATCCTTTGAAGTGTGTTCTTTCACTTGCCCTGACTGCTGGAATATTTTTCTTTGAGCAGGTTTAATTCGGACAGGAAGTCCTTGCCTGGAAGCCCAGCCTCCTGAGTCTTTTTCAGATACTCATTAAACAGTGGCTTAACTTTTTCCTTGGCTCCTGCAATCTCATCGCCAGGCAAATTTATGAATTCAACGTTCTGTGGGGCCTCCTTCGACCATATCACAGCGTCTTTGGCGTGTTTGTCAACATATTTCCCGGTCCAAATGGCTTGCTCGAGACTCATCTCATCAAGGATCTTCTTGACATCTGCTGGGAGTGACTCCCATTTGGACTTGTTCATGACTACCGCAAAAGGCACAACCCAGAGGTCTCCATAGGTTACGAACTTGCAATACTCAGCAAATTTTAGGTCCTTCAACACTTCAAGCGAACTCACCAATCCGTCGATGACACCTTTTTGAAGCGCTTCGGGCACCGCCGACATCGGCATCCCTTCAGGGGCCGCTCCAAGCAGTTTTAGAATGTCAACCCCAGTTCCCGCGGCCCTGAGTTTCACCCCTTCCATATCAGACATTTTGCGGACAGGCTTTTCAGACATGATGTGGGCCGGGGCGCACGTGAACATTGTCAGGACCTTGACATCATCAAAGGATTTGGGCTTGAATTTTAAAAATAGCTCCCACATTGTGGCGCTTGCCACCTCACCGCTCGCAAACACGAACGGCAGGTCCATCGCTTCAAAGAGTTTCCATCGGCCGGGCTGGTAGGCCGTCGCAAGACAGCCTATGTCCGCAACCCCCTTCACTACTCCGTCATACATGTTTTTTGCGCCCAGCAATGTGCCACCCGGAAATGTCTTAACACTAACGCGTCCATCCGTGCGCTTGCGAACCTCATCAGCCCATCGCTCCATCTGAACGCATGGAAAAGTAGTAGCAGGAGGAAAATTCGCGTAAGTCAACTGTATGTTTTGCGATTGACTCTCTTCAGCGCCCAAAAATACGAGAGCCAAAAGTATATTGACGATAATTAAACATCTTGCCGAGAATCCAGGCCTTGGCCTCATGAAACTATCCTCCCTGTGGTTTCTGAATTTAACAATAATGCCGGCGTGAAGCCACCGTTGGAGAGCATCTCTTCCGCGTTCCGCCCCCATTGACTAATTAAAAGCCGCTTCATTTTGAGTCCTGTTTGTTTGAAGCCTAACTATAGATCACAAGCGCATTTTGTCAACACGTGAGCCTCTAACATTTTGTCTTTTTTGGTCTATGGGAGGGGTTCAAAAACATGCTGCTTCAGAGCAAAGGAACATAAAACATAATGTACATTCTAGAAAATTAAGTTATAGGACTATTATAACTATTTTTTATCTTGATTTTTTATTTTGATGTGGTAATTAAGGAACCGCGTAAGGGGGCCCGGGCCTTCCTAAATTGGCGCCACAGGAGAGTATCGATGAAGAAAGTAACATTATTGGCTCTGGCTTTGACCGTATCAATGGCGGCCTTGGTCTTGGACGTAAACGCAGAAGATTTGGCCACCCAGATTTCAGCTCTTCAGCAGAAGGCCGAAAGGGTCGAAAGCCAGATTAATCAGGCTCGTCAACAGACTGACTCTCAGATTGATCAGCAGGTTAAGGCTCTTATCGGGCAGATCGACAACCTGGTTAAGCAGAGAGTTCAGCTTGATTCCCAGATTGCAAAACTTGAAGTTCAGGCGGATGAAATCAAAAACAGTTCAAAAACAAATCTGTCGAAGCAGATCCGCGGTTATGACCAGGAACTATTGACCCTCAAACAGCAGATCTCCTCTCTAAACGCAAAGAAGTGGGCTGAAGAAGCTCAGAAACTCAAAGAGATGGAAGCCCCTCAGGGCGCCACTGCAGTTCCGGCGAATAAATGATTATCACCTGCCATTCGTAATAATAATAGCGCGTCCGGAGACACCCCTCCGGGCGCTCGCCCTCTGAATATTCCAGATTGATCACGAAGTCCTCGGATGATGAATCACTCAGTAAAACCAAGAGATTTCCAATGCATTCTGGGGGGCGCCCAGCAGGGCGCGTCATGAATAAACTACCTTATGTTTTAGTAATATAGTTTATTAATAATATAATATAATAGACCAATTTTATTGCATTTAAACTGGTTTTATAATATCATTCAAGCATTCTTTTCCCGTTATAACAGTTCAGGGGCTCACATGAGGCTTCGCGACATCCTAATATTACTGCTTGCTGTGATTTTGTTGCCTTCCTGCGCATCGAAACAGGGATTGATCAAGAGCGCGGCGTCCGGTAGTGGAATTGAAAAAAAGGCAGTAACTTCGGAGGAAAAACACACGGATGCTGATGATGAGGATGGAGCTTTTCATATAGTGGGTAGCGGGGAGACCCTGGGACAGATTTGCGAAGTATACGGTCTGGACATAAAATCTGTAGCCAAGATCAACAACATCGGTTCGAGTGACAAACTGGCAAAGGGCCAGACGATTTTTTTGCCTGCTTCCGCCCTAATCAATGACTGGGACGAAAAAGCGGGTTCATACCAGCGGTCAGTCTCTGCATCAGAACCGGTGAGAGA
>CALDNG010000499.1 GCA_937915285.1 uncultured Desulfomonile sp.
CTTTCCCTACACGACGCTCTTCCGATCTGTTCCACGGGATGAGTTCGAGATCTTCAATGTCCAGAATTCGGACTACGAAAAAGAGGATGGTTGAGATCAGGATTATGGCCGTTTTGTCAAGTTTCTGTAGAGACGGGACCATTACCTGCAGCGACATTACCATGATAGCTCCGAAAATTATGATGAGAGCCAGAATTTCTTTCCTGGTTATGGGACCAAGATTTTCACTGAGTTCCGCAACGCGCTCTCTGAGTCCAGGAATTACTTTCTTTTCAGGCTTAAGCACTATCAGGAAGAATACCCACAACAGCGCTACCATCAATACACCAACAGGAAACATGTAGTAAGTCAATTCAAAAAATGAGGTATCTACGCCAACCATCTCCTTGAAAAAGCCCAGAGCTACGATACCTCTGGCGGCCCCGAGCAGTGTGATAATGCTGCCGGCTCCGCAAACGTAGGCCATCCCAATGAAAAGGCCCTTGCCGAATTTAGTCGGTTTGTCTCCCTCACCATAGAGGCTATAGATTGCCAGTAGCAAAGGGTACATCGTTGCGGCTACCGCTGTATGCGCCATTATCAAGGTGAGGCATGTGATGAGCACAAATACACCGAGATAGATGTTGGTTGTTTTCTCTCCAATGACGCCTAGCATTTTGTAAGCCATTCGTTTTGTAAGCCCAGTCTTCGTGAACACCAGACCTATAACAAGGGACGCAAAAATGAAGAGCACCGATGGATCCATAAAGTCCTTGAATGCCACTTTGGCGGGTCTGATCATGAAAAGAGCCTGTGTGACGCCTATTAGCAGGCTTGTAACTCCGATGGGGACCACTTCGAACACCCACCATGTTCCTGCCAGCAAGAATACAGCAAGCGCCCCTTTGCCCTGAGGAGTCAATGGAAAATGTTTTCCCATAGGATCAACAGCGTCTGGCCAGGGGGGGGAATAATAGACCAGGAAAAAAAGGCCCAAACCGGTTAGCATGGCTATCAAGCGGGTCCAGTCGATCTTCCTTGTATGGGGAGTCGAATAAGTATCTGAGCTCATTAAGAGATTCCTCCGAGTATATAAAAGGTTTGAACGATGAAATCTAGATTTGGCAGGCCTTCATTTGCTCGACGACCTGATCAAAGACATCTATCAGTCTCAACAGCCCAACCGGTTCTCCATTCGACAAAACCATCAACGCCTGGCAACGATTCATGATCAGATGATGTGTTGCAGCGCTGAGTGTAGCGTCTGAGTCGATGGTCATGCCGGCAGCCTGGTGGGCAACCAGTTCTCCAACCTTTCTGTTAAAACTTTTCCTGCAAATATCCTGGAACGGGGTTTTCCACAGATCGAAGTTGTCCAGCATCGAATGGACAAATTCGGGTGTGAGGCCGAATCGAGAGACTTTCTTAAGCTCGTCGTTAGTCAGGTATTCAGGCTCGAGCGAGGTCAGTACATCCATTCGGTTCAGTTTGCCTATCACTTTACCGGACTTGTCGCATACCAGCGCTGCCATATACCTGTGTCCTTTTGCGTCCAATCTTTGACGGCCCTCTTCCAGAGCCTGGACCGCCTCAAATAGAGAGGCGTCTTCAGAGACTCTGGGGTAACCCTCAAACGGAGTCATCAGGTCCTTAACCTTAATGGTTTCCATGCAATCGTCTCCTTGAAAATGCATTCTTGACAGTACGTTTTTGAAAGCTTGTGCTCTTTTTCTTGTAAAAACATTAAATTAGCTGTTAGCGTTATTGCTGGGCCTCAAACAATTGTAACTCCCCGCCTACAGAGGTTGTGCCAAATCTGCCTTTCAGGAGAATGGCCCAGGCGCGTTTCGTAAGAGAAAGGAAGTGATCAACCTGATCAATAGCCCTTTGTCTTGATGATGCGCTCAACCTCCGCATTGCGTATTCTTTCTTCCTGTTCCTTTTTTCTGAAGTACGCCTTGTTCAGTTTCTCTATGAGAACAGCGGTATCTGTCGGCTTCAAAAGATAATCGTAGGCCCCAAGTTTCATTCCGTTGATGGCCGTCTCTACGGTAGTATTTCCAGTCAACATTATGACTTCTGCAAGAGGCCTGATCCTCCTGATTTCTGTCAGGGTCGAAATCCCGTCCCTTCCGGGCATCATTACATCCAACACTACAACATCAATGTCGGCATTGTCCAAAATGGACAACGCCTCATCCCCGCTCAACGCCGTTACCACATCAAAATCACGAGCGATCAGACGCTGGGAAAGCACATCCACAAACTGCTCCTCATCATCTACCAATAGAACTTTAATCTTCATTTGCCGTCTCCGTGAAATCTCAATAAGGACTTGAATCGAGGTCAACAGAAATGATCAAGGGACTTTTCAAGTCACATATCATCAGGCAATATCTGTGCCATGAATTAAAGCGGTTTATTTAGCGGTTTTAGCGGGCGCCACGAGCAGCGATAGATACAGGATGAAACATAATAAAACAAAGCAGACAAAACAAAATGAGACATACTGAAACGGTTTGGCCGCGTCAGGAGGTCTTCGGGATGGATGGGCGGTCTATCAGGATAGAACCCGATGTGAGCGCGCCTTGTATGGCAAGAGACACCGCATGAGCGCAAGGTCCCATGACCGAGTCGATCACTGCAACCTTTTTCCATATGAGGTATTGGTAATACTCATCTTCTATTCCATTGCAGATCACCATGGTAATTCGCTCGTCCAGTATCATCCTGCATAACGTCTCTGCAGAAGCCTCTGACAATACGATGGTTTTTTCTTCAGATATCTTCTGCGAGTCGTCAACTGTAGCGATATAGGCTTCGGGGGCCAGGTCGAAACGGGGAGCTACATCATCACCAAGTAAGGGCACTAGTATTTTCAGCATGAAATAACCTGATTTTTGTCGGTAAACTTTTCAATGATGAGTTCATTCTATTCCAAGTCTCTTCATCTTTCGCCACAGAGTGCTTCTTCCCCATCCAAGAATTGCGGCAGCCCTTGTTCTGCTTCCTTTGGCTTTTATCATGGCT
>CALDNG010000500.1 GCA_937915285.1 uncultured Desulfomonile sp.
TCAAGAACGGCTTTTAGTCTATAGCCGGTTACGCCTTTGTGGCGTAACTGGCTTGATTTCTGCCCCCTGGTGGCAGTCTTAGGCCTCCGTGTATCGTTCTTAAGTTTTCTCGTCATCGCCTAGAGCGTTTCTAATGATCCGAGCCAGATCCTTTTTACGAAGCGGCTTGTTGATAACGGCTGTGGCTCCTGACTTTTCGATCTGGACCTTGTCCAGCTTGTGACCGTATCCGGTGCATAGAATGACAGGAATGTCTGGTCGAATAATGTGGATTTTCGACAACAGTTCGGTTCCAGTCATGTGTGGCATAGTCAGATCTGTCATGATCAGATCAAAGCCCTTGGGATCGTCCTTAAAAATACGGAGGGCTTCCTCTGGATTAATGCAATGGACAACCTTGTAACCCAGGTGCTGCAGAATGGCTTTTTCCATTTCGACTATTATCTGTTCGTCATCCACCAACAGAATCCGCTCGCTTCCGTTTAGGATATCCGATCGGGAACCACTGGGAATGATCCCATCGTCATGCAGGATTGCAGGGAAGTAGACCCTGAAAGTAGTTCCTGTGTCTATTTCGCTATGGACCGTTATTGCGCCACGGTGATTTTTTACTATGCCGTGAACAACGGCTAGTCCCATTCCAGTGCCCTCATCAACAGCCTTGGTAGTGAAATAGGGTTCGAATATCCTCTGTATGAGTTCGGGAGGTATTCCTTGACCTGTGTCACTTACTTCCAACAGGACGTATTGACCTGGAACCGGCAGAGCGTGCTGGGAGCAAAATTCAGCGTCCAGGATGACATCAGTCAATTCGATAGAGAGAATTCCTCTGGAGTCTCTCATGGCATGGGCCGCATTTGCGCACAAATTCATGAGGACCTGATGTATTTGAGTTGGATTGGCGCGGACATTCCCGGCTCGGGATGCTATTTGCTGCCTTATTTCAATCGTTGACGGGATTGAAGCCCTCAGGAACTTGACACCCTCCTTAATCAAAGGGCTTATGTCTATATTTTGCAATTCGGTGTCACTCTGACGGCTGAATGTTAGAATCTGTTTCACCATGTCAGCGGCTCTTGAGCTGGCGTCGAGAACATGGAGCAGTTTTTTCCCCGCTTCACTGTCAGCGGGCAGAAGATCGAGCGCCAATTCGGTGAAGCCAATTATCCCGAAAATGATATTGTTGAAATCGTGGGCTATTCCACCTGCCAGAGTGCCAATTGCTTCCATCTTCTGCGATTGGAGGAGTTGTTTCTGCAGGGCAACCTCTTTTGTAACATCTCTTTTGACGGCGACATAATTTGTGATGTTTCCCCTGACATCAAATATGGGAGATATAACGGCCTCTTCCTGGAACAGTGAGCCATCCTTCTTTTTGTTGATGAAATGCCCTTTCCAGACATGGCCTGAAGTTATTGTGTCCCATAAATTCCTGTAAAATGACTCGTCGTGTTTACCACTCTTGAGAAACCTGGGGTTTGAGCCTACCGCTTCATGGTAATCGTAACCGCTGGTTTTAACGAAAGCGGGATTAACGTACTTGATGAGCCCGTTGTGATCCGTTACTTCTACAGCCTCTGGTCCGTGTTCTACAACCGCAGCCAATAGATCACGCGATTCAGCGGCCTTTACGAGTTCGGTAATATCCCGGCTGACGCCCCTGTAACCGGAAAATTTGCCATTATTGTCAAGAATCGGGAAACCGGTGGTTTCCACTACGACCTGTTTATCATCCTTGCAGTTGTGCAGTAACTGTAAATTCCTGAACTCTGAACACGAATTGAATGAAGCCTTAACCTCGTCGAGATGAACCTGATCCTGACCGGACTGGAAAAGATCCCAGAATTTAAACCGATCTACTACTTCATCGGGATCATATCCTAGGATGCTTTTTAATGCTGAACTGCTGTACTTTATCTTGCCTGCTTCATCTACCTCCCATATCCACTCACCGGTGACTCCAGCTACCTGCCTGAAACGCTCTTCGCTTTTTTTAAGAGCTTCTTCAAAATATTTTCTCTCTGTTATGTCCGACGAAATACCGCACATGTTCACGAGACTTCCGTGTTCGTCAAGAACGGGGAACCCCCTTTCGAAGATCCATCTTATGGAACCATCCGTTTTTACTATGCGATATTCGGCCGAATAGCCCTCACCCTTGTAATGGCTGCACATAACTACATTCTTGAAATTTTCAAGATCATCAGGGTGTAAAACATCCAGGAACGATTCAGGGGCATCATAGAGACTCTGGGTTGTCCGTCCCCAGATTTTTTCATAGGCAGGGCTTATGTAGATCATTTTGTCAACGTTAGGGGAAGACAGCCAGAAAATGTCCTGAATGGTCTCGGTGACCAGTCTGAAATTGCGCTCGCTCTCAGCAAGCTTTCGTCCAAATATCTCCTGTTCGGTCACATCCTGTGCGGTTCCAACCGAGCGAACCGGTTTTCCTGAGTCGTCAAAAACGGTTTCGGACCTGGCGTGCACGTATTTGATTCGGCCATCTTTCAACAACAGCCGGTGTACCATGTCGTATGGAACATGGCCTTTAAGGGAACCGTAAAAAGCCGTGCTAACTGCCTTTCGATCATCCGGGTGAATTATTTCGAAGACAGCGTCATCAGAGCTTCGGAATTCTTCTGGGGTGGTTTCGAATATCCAGTAGATTTCGTCTGACCACCAGACAGATTTTGAGGCAATGTCATATTCCCAGCTACCTATGTTTGCAATGCGCTGGATCTCTCTGAGACGATTTTCCTGCTGGACCAGTTCCTTTTCGGCCCTCTGCCGCCTGGCGACCTCCTGAAGCAGTTTTTCGTTCAAATCGGCTAGGCGTTCTTGAACAAGGCGTTCAACTTCTTTATTTGTTTCATTGTTCTGGTTTTCTGGCCATCGCTCCCCCTGATCAATTTCACTCATATAGACTCCCTAGTTAGAATGTCAACTTTCGCTGAAATATTCCGGATAGAGCTTTCGGGCACAATCAGGGCAAATGCTGTGACTGAACTGGGCGTCCGTTCTATCCCGGATGTAGACTTCCACTGCCTGCCAATAGCCCTTATCGTCACGGATTTTCTTGCATGATGCGCAGATCGGTATGAATCCGCTTAAAGTCTTTATTTCAGCCATAGCGTTTTCGAGATCTGCAATAAGCTTCTTCATGGCTTCCTCAGCTACTATCCGCTCGGTAATGTCCCTGTTTGAAGCCCTTCGACCCAACAATTTTCCATCAGAACTGAATACAGGCTGACAGATGTGACCTATCCACCTTGTTTCCCCCCCACGAGTAATAATTCTGAAATTAATCTTCATGGCAACCAGAGAGCCGAACGCTTCCCTGTTATGTTCCAGCCAGTTAGCAGTATCATCGGGATGAACTATAGAGGTGAGAAATCCGGAATCATTGACAAAGGCTTCTGGAGGATAGCCTGTGATCCTCTCACATGAAGGGGCCACATGTTTCATGGTTGAGTCAGGTCCAACCCAATACTCCCAGTCGTAAGTAAAATCGACAAAAGTCCTGAATTTTATTTCACTCTCAGCCAATGCCCGTTCAGCGTTTTTTCTTTCCGAAATGTCTAGCAGAACTGCGATAATGAGCTTCTGGCCACCGCTCTCGATCAACTCACTTGAAAAAAGCCCGTCTATTATCTCGCCACCAGACTTGCGAACCTGAATCTCCCGATTTCTTATATTCCCACCTTTGATCACTTGTTGAGTCAGAATTTCCTCAACAAGTGAGTCGGCAAAAATTGACAGTTCAGAAGCAGTTTTACCCACACTATCATTTCTGCTGAACCCCAGCGCCGATTCAAAGGCATCATTTACTTCAAGAAATCTTTTCTCAGGGAAAGTCGCAATCACCATGGGACAGGGATTGCCGTAAAATACCCGGTTGAATTTTTGCAGCGCTTCCTGTTCGCGGCTCAAATCCCGGGCAATGCAGTATATGCAATCCTTACCGCTCCATTTGCCAATCCATGCTCGAGTCTCTACCGGCAGGATTCGTCCATCACGCGTGACCATCGGGAACTGACATGCACCGGTTTTATTTTTCAAAACATCCTCAAAAGCCTTCATCATTTCCTGGCGGTTTTTTTCGCAATGAAGCCCGAAAACGTTGAGGCGTTTGAATTCCTCTAACGAGTAGCCTAGCTTCCTGGAACCGGCTGAATTGATATAAAGAATCGAGCCATCCGAATTGTAAACCGAAATGATGTCATCAACAGATTCAAAAAAAGCCAGAAAATTTTGCTGATCTTCATGAAGGGCTTTTTCCGCAAGTTTCTTGTCCGTCACATCTTCGTAAATTGCGACGACCTCTCCGTTGGGTAGTTTATAGACATAATTGTCTCTCCATCCTTCACGCTGATCATCCTTGTAATAGGCTGCGGGCAGGTGTTCGGCCTGGCCGGTTTTGTAGACTCTTCTCAAGGTATTGAGCAGACCAAATTCATCCATGTGTGGAAACTTTTCAAGCAGTCTTCTACCCAGGAGATCTTCTCTTTTTACGCAGCTTATGACCTCTGCTGCCTTGTTGAAGTCTCTGAACATGAAGTCATTCCCACCGTCTAGCGCCTCATAGACGGCCACGCCAGCCTTCATATGCTCAAAAAGGCCTCTGTAACGTTGTTCATTCAGTTCAAGGGAAGTCTCTACCTTGGGTCCTGAATCAACCACTCCATCCTGGTTGATAATATTCATTACTGACGCTCCTGCAGTATAGCGCCAACCCCGTTCAGAAAATCCTTCCTTGAACAAGGTTTTCGCAAGAAGCCGTGTGCAATTGAATTAACCTGTTTGCACAACTCGTGATCGGGAGAGTATCCGCTCAATATGAGTGTTTTGACTGAGGGTTTTATTTTGAGAATTTCAATCAGGCTTTCCCTTCCGGACATGATCGGCAGAACGAGGTCCATAATGACCAGCGATATGGAATCTTTTACCAACTTGAATTTCTCTATGGCTTCCCGGCCGTTTTCGGCCAATATAACCTTGTATCCTTCTTTTTCGAGAATTTTACGTTCAGCTTCGGCTATGAGCTTGACATCCTCTACCAGGAGTATTGTTTGAGCGGTTACGGGTTGAGCTTCGTGACTGATTTTGCGCTGAATGACTTCCTGAGGTTCAACCACAGGGAAATAAAGCTTAAACTCGGTGCCCTGACCAGGCTTGCTGGAGCAGGTGATGAAGCCCCCGTGTTGCTGGACCATCCCTTTGACCACTGACAGTCCCAGTCCTGTTCCGCGCGTAGCTCCCCTTTGTTTGGTCGTAAAAAACGGGTCAAAAACCTTGGACAGTGTCTCCTCGTGCATGCCCTGCCCAGTGTCAGCGACAGTCAGCCTTATATAATGGCCAGGAATTGAGCCTAGCGTATTACGGCAAAAATCTTCATCCAGCCTCACCTTCCTGGTTGAAATCTTCAGGCGTCCTCCCTCCGGCATAGCCTCAGAAGCGTTAATCGCTAGATTTGTCATCATCTGGATAACCTGACTCCTGTCAGCGCTGATGATTGCCGGTTCATCCTCCATATCAGTTTCAACATGAACTATATCCGGGATCGCCCTTCCAATGAAATCGCACAGTTTTCTCAACTCCTCATTTAGATCCAACGGCGCTGAAATCACCTGGGATTTTTGTCCAAACGCCAGGAGCTTAGCAATAATTTCAGCTCCTTGCATGGAAGTTTCGAAGATGTTTTCCAGATTTTGATGTTCCGGTGTATGTGAAGCGAAATGGTCCATCATTATTTCGCTGTATCAGGATATAATCTGCAGCATGTTGTTGAAATCGTGGGCTAGTCCGCCAACAAGTGTTCCCAGGGCTGCATATTTTTCGGATTCAAAAAGCCGATGTTCAAGTTCCTGTCTCTGCTTTTGGATGAGGATCCGGTCAGAAATATCTCTGACAATAGATATCATGCGGGATTCATCCCTCTCATGGATGAGGCTTGCGGAAACCATACCGGTAAAACGACTTCCATCCTTCCGTCGGAAAACGGTTTCCATGTTAGCGCAAACCCCTTTTTGGTTTAACACTGAAACCAACCTGGCCTCATCTGCCGGATCATCCCACAGGTTTATAAGAACCATGGTCTGTTCGGAAAGATCACCCTGAGTGAAGCCGAACATTGACACAAATGAGTCGTTGACATGATGAATAAAACCATCTTCCAAACGGGCTATGAAAATTGCATCCGGGGTAGTGGAGACTACCTGTCTGAATTTGTTTTCACTCTCCCTAAGATTCTTCTCCGCCTTTTTTCTGTCAGTCACGTCATGGACTATCGAAAAAAGAAATTTCCCGTCAGGTGTCTCTATTGGCGAGGAGTGAACCTCGACCGTTCTTATTTCTCCAGAAGCAAGCCGGTGCGGAAATTCAAAGTAGTTGTGTTTTTCCTGCCTGGCCTGTTGAATCATACCAAGTATCTTTTCTTGAGAAAGGCAGTTGATTTGCTGAATCTTCATTTCACAAAGAGTTTGACGCGAATAACCGTAAAATTGGGCGGCAGCATTGTTAGCGTCTATTATTGAGCCTGATGCGGGGTCTATGAGCAACATCACTGCCTGATGTCTCTCGAATATTCTTCGGAAACGCTCTTCGATCTTTTATCGTTCGGTGATGTCAAAAACTATGGTTCGACTCATCAGGTAATTCCCTGAGTCATCGTGAATTGCCGTAGCGTTGATTAGCACGGGGAATGTCGAACCATCCTTCCTTTGAAATTCCAGCTCCAAACCCTTGAGCCAGCCCCTTTTCTTGAATTTTGGGAATTCCTTTTCAAAAACCACTAACGCATCCGGAGTAATCACCTCGGTTATGTTCAACCGGTTTGTCACTTCATCCCGGCAATAGCCCAGCCAACCAAGTTCGGTGTTATTGATGCGAAGGATTTTCCCGTCAGCCGAAATGGAATGATAACCGCATGGTGTATTCTGGTAAAAATCTTCCAATTCTTCGAGATACTGAGCCTGATCCAGGTTTAACCGCTTAGAAAAGCCTGTTAAAGCGTTTTCACTTTCTTGAACGATCGACAGCCTGATTCTTAATTTTTCCAATTCGTCAATCAGTTGTTCTCTGGATTTTTCACGGTCCTGCATCAAGTCACTCCCCGCAAGTTCATGATTATTTTAATGAAATAGTCAAATCGACAACAACCCAAAACTCTTCATTTCCTTGATGTTCAATCAATTTCAGGTTCCGGGAACAATTTTCAAATACGGTGTGCCAAGCTCAACTTTCTAGCGCTCTTCGAGCCTGCTTCACCAGTTCGTTCTTCCGGCATGGCTTACTTACAAAGCCTTTCACAAAAGGCATCACCTGTTTACTTAATTCATCTTCAGGTGAAAATCCGCTTACCACGAGAACCTTGACGGAAGGATTTATTTTTCGAATCTCCATAAGGCAGTCTATCCCGGACATTTCGGGCATCAAAAGGTCAAGTATTACCAGCCCTATCTCGTTGCTGTTTTCCCGGTAAACATCAATGGCCTGGCGACCATTGGAAGCCATGAGGACCGTGAAGCCCTCACTCTCGAACATGAGTTTTTCAAGTTCTGCTATGAGTGGTGAATCTTCCACGATCAGAAGGGTTTCGGTCGAAAGGGTTTCATGAATTGTGGCTGGCGACTCCTCAACTGGCTGCACGGCCCTGACTACCGGAAAGTACAGGCTGAATTGAGCGCCTTCTCCGGGCTTGCTGGAACAGATGACGAAACCGCCGTTCTGCTGAACTATACCCCTGACTACGGACAACCCCAGACCCGTTCCCCTGGTGGTCCCTCTGGGTTTTGTCGTAAAAAATGGATCAAATATCCTTGAAACAGTCTCATCATCCATACCCGGACCAGTATCTGAAATAGTTAGTAATACATATTTTCCCGGTTTGGCTTCGACATGGGACTTGCAGAAATTCTCCTCAATCCATGCCGTTCTCGTCGATATCTTTAGAATGCCGCCGTTTATCATTGCTTCAGAGGCGTTAATAGCCAGATTTGTAACCGCCTGATTAAGTTGATTGCGGTCCGCCACTATGATTGCCGAATCTTCCATCAGATTCAATTCTATCCGTTCAATGTTGGGAAGACCCCTTTGCACAAATTTTGAAATTTCCCTAATTTCAGTGTTGAGATCTATCGTACGCGGGAAAACCTGGGCTTGCTGACTGAAGGCGAGCAGTTTTGTTATGAGTTCAGCGCCCTGAGTAGCGGTTTCAAGGATATTTTCAAGGCTGTCATGGTTGCGGGTACCTGGCTTGCTCTGGTCGGAAAGTATCTCGGCATAACCGGTAATAATCTGAAGCATGTTATTGAAATCATGGGCTAATCCCCCGACCAGAGTTCCCAGGGAAGCCATTTTCTGAGTCTCAAACAGTTGCTCTTTGAGTCGCTCCCTTTCCTTTTCGGCATCCTTGAGCGGTCCGACATCTATGGTAATACCCCTTATTCCTACTACCCTGTCATCAATGATGATAGGGGAGGCATGACTAAGACACGGCACGCTTGAACCATCGGGTCTTAACATGGTGGATTGCTGAGTAACTGTTTTGCGGCTTTCAAGCAATTTTTCCATGATGTCGATGGCTTCCTGCCTATACTCCGGTATGATTGTCTGCAGCGCATCGCCTAAGTTCAGGAATTCCTCATGGGTCATACCCAGGAACTGCAGCAATGCAGAATTCCCGAAAGTGAATCTTCTGTTCAGGTCCATTTCCCAGACAGGCTGAGGTAAAAGTTCTGCAAGATCCCGGAATTTTTTCCTACTCTGACGCAGTTCCCGTTCGGTCCTTTTAAGCTCCGAGATATCTATCATAAGCGCAACGACACCCTTGATGTTGCCGCCAACACCAACGTCTGGCACGTGCCTTACCCAGATGTCGCGGGTTACGCCATCACCGAACGTGAAACTCATTTCACGGGTTACTTCCTGACCACTCAGGCTTTTGTCAAAATTCGGCCTTGCGTAGGCGTATTCTTCGCCCATGAGTTCCCTGGTGTCGATTCCCCTGATTTCTTCAAAAGACCTGGCCCACCAGGATTGATGTGTTTTATTGCTGAAAACGTATTTTTGATGGGAATCAGTGTAAGTTATGGCTACCGGGAGGTTGTCTATGATTGTCTTCAACAGTTTCTGGGTTTCTACCACTTGAGCGGTCCGTTCCTCCACAACTTTCTCCAGGTTTTCGAGATGTTGCTGGAGGGCTTTTTCGGTTTGTTTCCGCTCCGTGATATC
Source organism: uncultured Desulfomonile sp. (assembly GCA_937915285.1). Classification (GTDB taxonomy): domain Bacteria; phylum Desulfobacterota; class Desulfomonilia; order Desulfomonilales; family Desulfomonilaceae; genus CAITZA01. The sequence continues at coordinate 9,232 of CALDNG010000500.1, forward strand.
CATGACTATGCCTACATAGGCAATGATCTCTCCCTGATTGTCAAAAACAGGGCGGCCTCTCGACATGACCCATCTCTCAGAGCCATCAGGATCGTTCACCCGCCATTCAGTATCGAGTTCTATTCTAGCGACTACGGCTTTCTGGACTGCCTGATCGACTTTTTCCCGATCTTCGGGATGAACCGATAGGCGCCAGTTCTGATAATCCGATGGGCAGGAATTCGGCGACAAACCGAGAATGGACCAAAGGGGTTCGGCCCATTGTATTTCATTGGAGCGCATGTCCCATTCCCATGCCCCTGCTTTTGCAGCTTCCTGAGCCACCTGGAGACGCTGTTCGCTTTTTTTAAGCTCTTCAAGCGCCCCGTCCCTGGCCTGCGCCATTTCAGCCAGCTTTGATTTCACTGCCTCGATCTCTTTGAAGATCGTTCCGGAATTCTGGGATTGGGAGTCATCGGCAAGGGCTGAGACTGAATTGGCGATCTTTCGGCTTGCCATTCTGCCGCCTACGGTTATTGCCAGAGTTGCCACAAGTATTGTCACAAAAAGAAAGATGACCGTAGAGGCTAGTGTGGCGCGGTGAGCGTATTTGGGCGCTTCAAGGACTACAGACCATGGCGCCGTAACAAGGTGGACCTCAAAACGCTCATAACTTTCACCGGACCTTGAGCCCTTGTCGGCCTTACTTCCTTCACGCCTGGCTATTGTCTTGCTGGACCCATCCAGGATTTCAATCCCCGTTTCCCTGGCCAGCGGCATCTGGTCAATGGCTCGCTGAACTTCCTTGGTGGGAATGATATTTGTCAAAAGAAATTTCACCGACCCTTCCCGTATGACCGGAACAGTGATCGAGACTAGAGGCTCCTTGATTACCTGGCCAGTAAAAACATCTCCGACTGAAGGCTTGCCTGTCGCCAAGGCCCCTGCAACCGAAGAATTTTTCTCAGGCCTAGTCAGTTTAGGGAGTGGCTCTCCAAACGCCGTCGCAGTAATGAACAGCATTTTTGACGACACGTCCGCAAATATTACGTGGCTATGGAATGTCTGATAGAACAGACGAGCCTCGTTGTAGAATTCGGACAAACCGTCCCCATCATCCGCCAGTGGCGAGGCTGCAAGCAGTTGTAAAGCCCCTATGTTGGTTTCAACCATACGGTCCAGCACACTGGCTACATTTTGGGACGTCTCCTGGGCATCCTGTTTTAGCCTCTTTTCAAGATCCATGAAGTGAGTCACAGCCAGGTAAATTACAAGCGCCATGATGGGGAGGGCGCACATCCAGATCACATGAGTCAGGTATTTAAAAAGGGTTGTGGATCGCCTGGAATCCATCGATTTGATTTAAGGCCTCCGATTGTTACTAATTGTCGTTATCTGAAATTTAACGCGCATCGGGCGCAATGGTGCAATTCACCATCAGTTTACACGTTAATGAAATGTTTTTCACTAAGTTTCGGTCGGCCGATTCAGCCCCCCTGGCAGACTATAGGTTCAATTTTATATGAGATGATTGACAATAAGAATCCACTGAAACAAAATCCCGTTTGAGAATTTTCCGAAGAGAGCATTAACATGAAATTTGACAGCAACGAAATGGATGTCATCAAGGAAAAACTGATTTCCGAAACCAAAAAATACATTCTATTAACCGCTTACATCTCCCTGGTGATGCTTGGACTCAAGATCTACACAAAAGCTGTTCTTGATGAGCATCACATAAGCTATTTTCGAATCAGTTTTAGCCTTTTTGAATCAATGATACTGGCCAAGATAATCATGCTCGGAGAATTTCTGAACCTTGGCGAGCGTTTTAATAACAGGCCCCTGATAATAAAAACGGTTTACAAATCGTTTTGCATGAGCTTGCTGGCTTTTGTTTTTTCGATTGTTGAATATGCTGTTGAAGGGCTTGTGAACTCTAGGGAATTTTCTGGAATCGTGGCTGAAATACTGATAAAGGGGAAAGGCGGGATGTTGGCCCATTCTTTCGGGATGTTCATTAACTTCATCCCATTGTTCGCTTTGTGGGAAATCAGCCGGGCCACCGGCCAGAATGAACTATTTCAATTGCTGTTTTTCAGAAGACAAATGTCCCCAACTGTAGACAAAGGAAATTCGACCGATTCTGCTCTCCAGTAAAAAAGAATCATGGTTTCTTCAAAAGCTTGAAATCCTTTTAACTCCGGCTTTGTAGAAGGTAAACAAAATGCCTTATTCCAGCAGGACCCAAGAACAGCTTCTGGAAGAAATAACCGTCTTGAAAGACAGAATCCGGGAGCTTGAATCGCTGGTTTCAGAAATCCGGACGCTAAGGGATAACGACCAGATGTTCCGGTCATTTATGGACAATAATCCTGCCATAGCGTGGATGAAGGATGATCGGGGCAGATATGTCTATTTAAACCGGACCTATGAACAAAGATTCGGAGTGGCCCAACGCGATTGGATAGGAAAGACCGACCATGAGGTATGGCCCAGGGAGGTGGCCGATGTTTTCAGTAAAAATGACACGTCTGTCCTGCAACAGCTAATTTCAGAGGAGATTTTTGAGGACACGATAGATCACCTGGGAAGACGGAATACATGGTTTAATATTAAATTCCCTTTTAGCGACACACACGGAAACCGTTTTGTTGCCGGTATGGGGATTGATGTCACCAGGCGTAAATTAGCTGAAGAGGCTCTGCGTGAATCTGAAAACAAATTCATGACTGCGTTCATGAACAGTCCCGTAGCCATGTGTATAGTCTGCGCAGAGAATGAAAAATATGTTGAAGTCAACGATGTTTTTGTGCGTGACTCCGGCTATTCCAGGGAAGAGATTATAGGTAGCTTCACGCAGGAACTAGGGCTTTTTGCAGAAACCTCCGACCGTGACAGACTGCTGCGCATGGTGAGACAGAATGGCCATGCATATGGCGAAGAGATGAAATTTCGCATGAAATCTGGCAAAGAGATTGTCTGCAGCATTTCAGCAAATCTGATTTACATCGGTGGGAAGCCTCATTTCCTCTCATCTATCCTGGACGTCAACAGGGTTAAAGAGACCATCAAAGCCCTGGCTGAAAGTGAGGAACGTTTCAGGTTAGCAATCAAAACAACCCCTGATTCAATCTGTATTTCCAGGCTGGATGACGGCTTCATTGTGGAAATAAACGACGCCTTCACCAAAATGACGGGTTACTCCAGGCAGGACGTCCTCAACAGAAGGGCTGTGCAGGTGGGATTGTGGCATGACCCTGCTGATAGACGGAAGATGGCTGATCTCCTAATGAGAAACGGTCATCTTATTGAGCATGAATCTCTTTTCAGACGCAGGGACGGCAGCCTGTTTCGTGGTTCCATATCT
>CALDNG010000501.1 GCA_937915285.1 uncultured Desulfomonile sp.
CTTTATCCAGGAGGGTTCTAGGTACTACACGCTGCCCATTGAGAACATATTGGCTGAATTCACCGAGGGCCACCTTTATCATAAAGGAGGGAGCTGGGACAAAAGCCGGCCTTTTTAGAATCCTTGAAATGGTTTTTGACATTTCGATGTTTCTGACAGGGATGGGGGCAGTGAAGTTTACAGGTCCTGAGATTTGGGTTTTTTCGATAAGAAAATGAGTGGCTCTGCAAATGTCATTGATGTGAACCCAGGAGATCCATTGCCTGCCGTCACCTATTTGTCCGCCCACAAAGAACCTGAAAGGGAGAGTCATCTGATGAAGAGCCCCTCCGTCATTTCCCAGCACAATACCTATTCTTATTCTAGCTACCCTGACTCCTTTCGCCTCTGCTTTGATGGCCTCAGCCTCCCAATCCTTTGCCAGTCTGGCAAGGTAATCTGATCCGGGAGGGGCAGTTTCATCCAGAGGCTCGTCCTGTGTAAGACCATAGATTCCTGCGCCGGAAGCGCTTATCAGTGTGATTTGTCTGGAAGAATTCAGGGGAATAGCGTCAACGAGATTGCGGGTGGTGAGAATCCTGCTGTCTCTCAAGAGTTTTTTGTATTTTTCATCCCAACGATGAAAGACCGTAACGCCTGCCAGATTAATCAAAACATCATATTTGGCCACTTCATCCTGCCATGGGCCGGGCTTCATGGAGTCAGCGGCGATCTTTCCAGCGCTTGGAGGCAACCCGACGCCCTTGTCCGGATTACGGGCCATAATGGTTACATCAAAGCCTCTATCAATTAGAAATCTCGTGAGATTTGATCCCACGAAGCCGCTTCCGCCCGTGATAAAAATTTTCATCGTTTCACCCTATAATTCGGGAGCGCATGGTGTAGAGAGAACTGGCTACTAATCAGAGAGTCTAATGGTGTTAAATAGTCTGTTACGTACCGTGCTGAAATGTCTAAATATTTTAAGGGCACTATTGCAAGGCTCCTAATCGAGTGTTGAGCCTTGCAAACGTCCCCTGCGATCACTATTCGGCGCCACTCCCGACGAGCGGTAAGGTCTTGTTAATTTTAAAGAACACTACGTGCCTTGAGAGGTTTTGAGAAAACATGGTGTAATCACAGCGTCTACAGATTTCGGCTATAAGGGCGTCGTTGGACTCTTCCCTTATTTTTGTCAAATAAATCCGTTTGCCGCTATAGCCTCCCCCGGACTCTATGAACAAGTATGTAGCGTTAGGGTTTTCCTGCAGATTGGCGTAAGTTTTCTTTTCACGCATGATGAAAGCTATGGTTTCTTCATCCATGAAATGAGGACGGGCATAAATCGCTGCGTTGACTTCACCGTTTTTGTCGGCAGTAGCAATTACTCCATAGCCTTTTTTCAGATCAAAATATTCACTGAGCTTCAAATGATTCCTCCCTGGATTTTGAAATCCGATATGATGTAATTCTAGTTTCAGGACTTATGAATTCTAATCAATTGGCCCTTTTCAATGAAATCAGCAGGGTTGACTCCTGCAGACCTAGGTTTGTCGAAATAGCTGTTTGATTTATCAATGGAATAAGGGGTAGCGCCAGAGCCTTTCTGTCCGAATCCATTTGCCAGGGCCACCACGCCGGGTCTTATTCCCGGGGCTATCTGAATCCGAATAGCGCTTTTGATTGAACCATCCCCGCTTTCAATTACAACAGATTCTCCCTGTTTGAGTCCCCTTCGGGAAGCATCTATAGGATTGATAATGAGCCGGTTTTCCGGAAGCGTTTCCAGAAGCCATGAATTGACTGATGCCACACCAGACCTGTGGAAAGGCAAGGAATAAGTGATCAGGGTCAACAATTCGGTTTTTGTGTTGACGTTCAAATTGAGTGGCTGTTCCCATTTTGAAACATCTACATTGAAGCTGTTCTGGATTTTATCGGTCCGGACAGCTATTCCGGCTTGGCGAAAATATCCGCCCCGTTCAAACATTTGTTCAGCCGACGCCGACCGTCCAACTGAACCGCCGGTATTTTCATTAAATGTATCAGCAAGTTGTGTAGCAGCCCTGTGATAGAATCCCCTTGCTATTGACGGAGAATCCTTTATGGCCAAATCTTTGCCAAAACCAAGCCCAAGTTCCTCGGACAACCTGAACAGGATGTCCTCCATCAACATGGTTTCAGGCAGAATCGGGAAATATCTTCCGCTATGTTTATCCAATCCTCCAACTACCGGCGAACGTAATCCAAACCCGGTGTTTGAAGTCAAACCGGGCGCTGAGCAGATATCCCACCTCTCAAGATATGTCGTATCCGGAAAAATGTAATCGGCAAAAGCGGCTGTCTCGGTTATGGTAGGGCTGATCGCGACCAACAGAGGAAAATCCCGGTTATTGGAAATCCGGCTTGCCACCTTTTTGTTTGAATGAACAGGATCTGAACCCCAAATCATGAGTGAGCCGATCGGGCTCAGAGGCCTGACATCTGAAAACCTTGAATCATCAAGCCCACTGACCTTTTTTGCGGTCTTACTGAAAAAAGAATCATCGTTGAAGGACAAACCACCAGCCCCGGGGATTGAACCAACCATCAAATTTAGGGCTAGAATAGCTTCTGCAGACTGTTTTCCTATTTTCTGACCGTAGACCCCTGCTCCGGGAATAACAGCAGAATATGGGCCGGCTTCGGCTAAATTGCGAGCGATTTCAACCGCTGCGCCCTCGTAAGAACCTGCGCTGTCGGCATACTCCGATACAGTGTGGCTTTTGACTGCATTTTTTATTGCATCGTTTGAGAAACGGACCGAGCCGGGAAATCTCTCCAGAAGAGCTTTCATGATAGCTAGTGCAAAATTCAGGTCCGTACCCGGTATTATAGGCAACCAGATGTCGGCCTTGGTCGCTGATGTGGATTGACGTGGATCTATGACGGCCCATTTCATGCTGGGCGCCATGGCCCTGGCGTCGGCTATTTCACGGGCTGTGGATACCAGCGGGACGCCGGAATCCACAGGGGCTGATCCGAAGTTCAGGAGAAAACGGGCCTTGCCATAGTTGGCAAATACGTTTCCTAATCCCTTCCCAAAAACCGATTCATTTGTTGATATGACGAGTTCACGTGATAAAACCGAATCATCCCTGAACAATCTTGCTCCGGGAAAAGCCCCCAGAAAAGCCCGAATGAAATTCAGCGAGCCCCAGTCTGCTTCCCCAAGTAGAAGGCCAAAGCCATCACCTGAGCTAACATTCGCTTTAAGTCCGGGAACATTGCCTTCCCCGAACAGGTTACCACCGTTTGTTATCTCAGAAATGGCCTGAGACCAGGAAACGGCTTTCCACTTCCCGGAACCTCTGGCTCCGTCTCTTCTGAGAGGCCTGGCGATCCTGAAAGGATCATAGAGAGTCTGTATTCCACTGGAACCGATCGCGCATATTGAAGCTCCAATCAGTGCGGCTTGTTCCGCAGGAACTTCAAACGGGAGGGGATCCTGCCTGGATATTGGGTGGTAAGGGCTTCCTCCGATCTTGACCACTGATCCTTCGGCTGTTCTGCAGCAAATGCCACATTTGCCTTCGCAGAGGGCGCAAACACTGAACAGGTTTTTTATGCCTAGCAAACTCTCTATGGGATCAACGCCTGGAGCGCCCTTAATAAACTCGGGCGTCTTAGAGGAGTCCCCAAAAAAACTGCAACCGGCAAACAGGGAAACCCCTCCCATCAATGATGCGGTCTTGAAAAAATCTCGTCGGGTCAGCTTAGTCATTTAGATCTCAGCTCAGTTCAATCTCAGCTCAATGGAATTTCAAATCCAATGAAAACGACAGAATAGCGCATCAGAAAAACTCCTCCGATAATCAGTAAAGAGGCCAGCACTAGCCAGTTACGATCATACCGGGTCCTGGGCGCTAAAAGTATTACAAGCGGTATCAACATGCCCGCTACGATTTCACCCCACAAATAGAGCTTCTCATGAAGCGCCACCATGATGGACGCATAGCCGTCGGCATTGGATACCAAGAGTGTAAGCCAAAAACAACCCGTCCAGAAAAGGTCTGTCAGCAATATCCCGATCATCATCACGCGCAGGCTTTTGAAGAGGTCTGGATCGAGTTTCTCTTTGAGAAACCGGTTCATGATCATTGCGACAACAACCAGAAGCGCTATTCCCGATAACAGGGCTGATGTCAGAAAGAAACCCGGCATCAAGGCGGAATGCCACCAGGCCCGCGCCCTAACCAATGCGAATGCAAAACCGGTATAGGCATGAACAAAAATGGCGAGTGGAACCGTCATGGTTCCTAGTATTTTTGTTACCTTGTCGTTTTTGACGAAAATAAAATAAATGTAAATCAGATTTGCAATCGGATACAGGGTCAGCAACCAGGAACCATAAGACAATGCTGATGTTCGGTTGAAATATTCAGGCACTAGCGTGTGCCAGAACCTCAGAGGCTGATGCAGATCCAGTATCAGGCATGCCGGGGCCAATAGAAGTAACAAGAAGGATATGATTGCAGAGGGCAATGCCATGGGCTTGAATCGCTTGATGCCGAATACTGTCGACAGAGTAGACAGAATGAAAGATCCAGCCGATAAACCCGTGAAATAGAAATATAGCGGAATATAGATCTTCCAGGGGATTTCGTGAGGGACGTTGTACAAGACAGTGGCATCCATTTACTTATCACCATTCTTTAGCCAGTAGGCCGCATTGGGGCTTGGAATGCTCTTGCTATATTCGAGAATCCCCTCTTTGAAATCATTGGTGAAATGAACCCTACCCATTAGATCATGATCCGCCTGAATGTAAAAAACTTTCGGTAAAGTCCCCAACTCAGGCTTTATAACCGTAGTGGGAGTAGAAGCCAAAACCTTGTGTATTTCGGAAGACGGGTCGTTCAGGTCTCCAAATATGAGCGCTTTTGACAGGCAGGCGTCAACGCACGCCGGCTGAAGCCCATTTTCTATTCTCACTGCGCAGAAATCACATTTGTCGGCTGTGTGCCTGATTGGGTTGAAAAAGCGAGCGT
>CALDNG010000502.1 GCA_937915285.1 uncultured Desulfomonile sp.
GGAAATGGAGGGTGGAGCTATTGGAGGATACTGGGCGATGGGCAGGTTGTAAATTGCCAGGCAACCGGCTACCATCATAATAATGGCTATAACCCACGCAAATACGGGGCGATCAAGAAAGAAATTGGATAACATCAATTACCCCCGGCCTTTTTGGCTTCCTTTGGGTCTTTCACGCCCTGACCGGCCTTTTCCGGGCCGGCAGCCTGTGAAGCCTGGGGAACAACCTTGACCTGAGCGCCCGGCCTAATCCTCTGGAGACCTTCCACTATAACCCTCTCGCCTGCGGAAAGCCCCGATGTGACAAGCCATTTGTCGCCAATCGGGCGGTCGAGTTTCAACATCCGCATGGCCACTTTATCATCCGGACCAGCTACCATGACGCTGGGATTACCTTTCGGGTCCCTAGCTACCGCCTGCTGAGGGACCAGAATGGCATTCTCGGCCACACCCTCACGGACTCGGGCACGAACAAACATACCGGGAAGCAATAGAGCCTCAGGGTTGGGGAAAACTATCCTGAGTATAACCGAACCCGTAGATTGGTCCACGGTTACATCCCTGAACTGTAATGTTCCGTTCAACGGGTATTCAGAGCCATCCTTCAACCGCAACTGAACCTTGCTCTGGCTCCTGCTGTTAACGTTTAGCTGACCTTCCTCCATCCTGGACTTCAGACGTAACAATTCGGTGATGGACTGAGGAACGTCGACGTAAATTGGATCGATCTGCTGGATGGTCGCAAGAGCCACAGGCTGGTATGCCGTGACCAGGGCCCCATCCGTGACGCTGGACTTGCCGATGCGCCCGGATATAGGCGCAGTCACCCGTGTATAGTGAAGATTGATCCTGGCCGTCTCAAGGGCCGCCTTCCAATACTCAACGTCAGCTTCCGCGGTCCTTAGGGCCGATTCCCTGTCATCATAATCCTGCTGGCTCACAGCCTTCTCAGCAAGTAATCCCCTATATCGCTCGGCACGCGACCGTATTGCCGGCAGGGCGGCCTCGGATTTGGCCAGAGCAGCCTTTGCGTTATCAAAAGCCGCCTGGAACGGGGCCGGGTCTATCTGGTAAAGCTCCTGACCCTGCAGGACATCCGATCCCTCCTGGAACAAGCGCTTCTGGATTATTCCATTAACCTGCGGGCGAATCTCGGATATGCGGTAGGCGGAGGTGCGGCCCGGAAGGTCCGTCATGAGCACCACCCTCGCGGGCTCAATGGTCACAGTGACAACTTCCGGCGCAGGAGGCGCCATTGTCTGTTTCGGACGGTCGCAGCCGCCAAAAATAAGGCCAGAGGCCAATAGCAAAAATATGATAACTTCCCTGGGCGATATCGACATGTTTTATCCCCGAATGTCCTGACTGATTCAGCCGTTTATATTCCCGTTGAGCTTGCAGCGAAAAATTTTCCTACCCAGGCCCGCTCAACCGTTGGTTCCGGTATCGTTCTCGGGCCAACTCCATTACACCACTCGAATGTGATAACGCTCAAAAGCGCAATTAACCTACCACCGGCGACTCTTTCAAACGTCTGGCTCTAAACCTGGAGCCTCCTGAATCAAGACCCCCCGAAAAAACAAGTCCGCAATGATAGGCAAATCCTTCGAATTGCGCAGTCGGTCCGGATTGTCCATCAGGCGCCAGAGCACTGCGTTGATCGCGCCCTCCAGGGCTAGGGCCATGTTGTAAGGATCAACCGCCCTGAAGACCTTATCCCCTATGCCCCTCTCAAAGATCAGGGCCAGCTCTTCTATCAATTCATCATAAAATTTGAGAAGATCCCTGTCGAGGCCTGCCTTAAGATTATAACTGGCGCCGGTAGTTTCAGCGAAGTATAATCTCATCAACTCAAGATTGTTGAAAAAAATTTCATGACGGGTTGTAACATATTTTCTGATCGCAGAAATGGGATCATGCTCAGCCCTGATGGCGTTCATCATCTGATTGTGACATTGCTCGGCCATCTCCATCAATAGGGCCTTGTAAAGGTTCTCCTTGTTTTCGAAGAACTTGTACAAAGTCCCCATGCCGAACTCAGCCTCAGAAGCTATCTGACTCATGGACACATTATGAAAACCCTTCTCTGAAAACAGCCTGAGCGCAGCCTCAAATATTTCGGCGCGCTGACGCATGTTCTCGCGCTCGCGTCTGGTTAGCTTGCGGGTTCCTTCCATAGCGTCCCTGATCCGTAAAGTCTCCATTTTTACTATTTCCTGAATGTGAATTCAGAATCAGAATATGACGTCACAAATATAAGACACGATCCGGACGATTGCAACCAAAAATCTACCGCACGCTAAAAGAAACTCCTGAAATCAGTAAATTATCCCAGGCGTCTAAGCAGGACGTTTCAAACTTGACTTATCCCGGAAACATGCGATATCATCGGTCAAGCGCAGCATGTACTTGGGCGCTCAACAAGCTTACATCCTGGAGGGGTTCTTGGGATTTCAGCAAGCCTCAGTCCGTCTGGACGAATTGAGGGAGGAATGTGTTTCCTTTCTCTCCCACATCTGTTCGATACCTGCGCTTGGTCCCGACAACGGCGGGACGGGTGAGATGGCCAAGTATATACCTGTGAAAGAGATGGTCATGAGCCTTGTGCCTGACCGGGTGGAAGAGATACATGCGCCTGACTCCAGGACGCCTGAAGGAGTGAGGCCGAATCTGGTGGCTTTGTTCAAGGGCAGGGACACATCCAGGACTCTATGGATTCTCAGCCATATAGATGTGGTTCCGGTTGGTGAGTTACGTTTATGGGACGCTGATCCGTTCAAGCCTTATGTTAAGGACGGCTATCTCATCGGACGTGGTGTTGAGGACAACGGTCAGGCGGTGGCCTCGAGCATATATGCCGTCAAGGCGGTAAAGGAAACATGCGGTTTAGGCATCAATGTTGGTCTGGCGCTTGTTTCGGATGAAGAATGCGGCAGTCTGTTCGGTCTGGATTACATACTGAAGAAAAGGCCGGAACTATTCAGCCGGGATGATCTGATTCTTGTCCCGGACGCAGGCAATAAGGACGGCGATGTCATGGAGATAGCCGAGAAGCATCTCTACCATGTCCGTTTCTGCGTCACCGGTAAGCAGGCTCACGCCTCACGTCCGGACAAGGGCAAGAACACTCTCAGGGCGGCGGCCCATATGATCACTGCTCTGGACGATGCCCTGCACGATAGTTTCAGGGAGCAGAACCACTTCTTCAATCCGCCGGTGAGCACCTTTGAGCCGACAAGGAAAGACGCCAATGTCCCGAATGTCAACACCATCCCGGGAGAGGACGTCTTCTTTTTTGACAGTAGGATACTGCCGGAGACCAGAGTTGATGATGTGCTGGCCCTCATGAGGGAGGTGTCTTCAAGGGTAGCCGCTGAACAGGGTGTTGAGGTTACGGTTCAAGAGTACCTTCGCAGTGAGTCGCCGAACGCTACGGCTTCGGACGCCCCTGTCGTGGTGGCTCTGGCTCAGGCAATTCAGGAGGTTTACGGGGTTCAGGCCAGACCACAGGGTATAGGCGGACAGACCGTGGCCACATTCTTCCGCAAGGCAGACCTCCCGGCTGTCGTCTGGGAACGCATGGAAGGATGGGCTCACGCACCGAATGAAAAGATTCCCATAGATAACCTCATCGGCAATACCAAGGTTTTTGCCAGGATGATGGTTTAGATTTGGCTCCGGTTTCGCTTCCATCAAGCAATGGGATTCAAGTGGAAAACTCCGGCGCCATCGAGAGCTTGTGAATAGGAATCGCTTAAATAAGCTTGTCGAATGTGGATTCGAAACATGATTTTGGGCGCCTTTGGCCCCCATTTGAACGAATATCCGCGGAACGGCCTTTTAG
>CALDNG010000503.1 GCA_937915285.1 uncultured Desulfomonile sp.
CTCTCTTCGGCGCCCGGAGCAACCTTTTCCTTAGCTAGTCTACGGACCATATCCTGAAGCATCTGCTCCTCTTCAGTCAAAGAGAAGCGATCATTGTCTTTCATCTCAACCTCCAGTGATGATGTATAATAACGTGTTTTTTGACTTGTTCGTGTGAACCAATGACCTATTGATAATCGTAGAAACCTTTACCAGACTTGCGGCCGAGCCGTCCAGCTCTAACCATTTTCCTGAGTAGTCCGGGAACCCTGTATTTGGGGTCACCAAACTCCTCATAAAGATGCTGTTGAACATTTAGCAGCGTGTCCAAACCGACGAGATCCGCCAATGCCAGCGGTCCCATAGGATGGTTTGCGCCGAGTTTCATTCCTTCATCGATCTCTTTGGCAGTAGCCAGGCCTTCCTGCAGAACAAAAATGGCCTCTATGACCATCGGAACCAGTATTCTGTTCACGACGAATCCCGGAGCCTCAAGGACCTCTATCGCGGTTTTTCCCATTTTTTGGGATAAATCCTTGATTATCTTTACCGTTTCGTCAGATGTGCCATATCCGCGAATTATTTCCACGAGCTTCATCATTGGAACGGGATTAAAAAAGTGCATTCCGATGAATTTGTCCGCTCTGCCGGTAATGGCTGCCATCTCTGTAATGCTCAAACCCGAGGTGTTTGTCGCGAATACTACATGGGGCTCGGCCAGGGAATCAAGCTCCTTATAGACGCTTTTTTTAAGGTCCATTTTTTCTATGACGGCCTCTATGGTCACGTCAACACCTTGGACCAGTTCCTTTAATGTCAGACATCCCGAGATTCGACCTCGAACCGCTTCAGAGTCAGCAGCGCTAATGAAACCCTTGTCCGCCATGCGTTTGAGGTTTTTTTCAATAGTTGAGAGACCTTTCTCGAGAAACCTTGTTTCCACGTCCATGAGATTGACTGAGAAACCACTTTGGGCCGCTACCTGGGCAATACCTGCACCCATTAAACCAGCCCCTATAACCCCTATCTTTTTGATTTCCATTAGGCTAACGCCCCTCCTTCGGTTTTCCGGTTATGTTTAAGTGAATACTCTGAAGGCGCCCATAATTCGCAGCGCATAAGCTGAAAGATTACCAGACGCCTACTGATTGATCAAGCAATTACACAAGTTATCAATCGATTCGTTGATCAAATTATATAAACATGTTAATAAAAAGGAAGTCGTAAAACCCAGGGTTTTGAGATAGCAAAGGAGGATTAAATGGCCAAAGTCGCTGTTATTGGGGTGGGACAGAGCGCTTTTGTGCGTGCCTATCCCGGTTCAATTCGTGAATTAGCTTTTGAAGCGTTCAGGGACGCCATGAAAGACGCTGGAATAAAATCACAGCAGATTGACGCATCAGTAATTTGTTCAGCTCCCGAATATGATAAACAAAGAACACCCGCAGGCTTAATGGCTGAATATCTCGGACTAAACCCCCAGCCTACTTTTTATGTTGAGAGCGTTTGTTCTTCCAGCTCAAGTGGGCTCAGAACGGCTTATGCGCTTGTTGCATCAGGACTTCACGATGTAGTCATGGTTCTTGGGTTTCAAAAGATGTCGGAAATATCCTCGGCGGAATCCCAGGAGAGAATGGGACGAGGCGCAGATATTCAGTGGGAAGCGCCGTTTGGGACCATGATGCCGGCATATTACGCCATGTATGCGAGAGGCCATTTCGAAAAATACGGGACGACAGAGGAAGACCTGGCCCTGATTCGCGTCAAATCATCGACTTATGGTGTTATCAATGAAAAAGCGGTATTCCGCAAGTCTCTTGATCTGGCGAAAATAATGGAACCCAAATATATTGCCACTCCTCTGAAGATGTATGATTGTTGTGCCAATGCAGATGGTTCATCCTGCATGATTCTGGCATCAGAAGAGAAGGCCAAGGAATTGTGCTCAAACCCGGTCTGGATTCGAGGCCTCGGAATGGCTACTGCTCCGATAAACATGGCTGGTAGGGACACTTTTTCCGGACTAAAATGCGCTCAGCTTGCAGCCAAGAGGGCTTACGAAATGGCCGGTATCGGCCCAAAAGATATAGATGTAGCCGAAGTTCATGACTGTTTTACAATTGCTGAAATGATGGCTTATGAAGATTTGGGCTTTGCAGAACCTGGAAAAGGTAAGGACCTGATTAGGAACAAGGAAACCTACAAGGAAGGCAGAATCCCCGTCAATGTTGATGGAGGACTCCTTTCCAAGGGACATCCTATCGGCGCTACAGGAGGATCGCAAATCAGGACGATAGTGATGCAATTAAGAGGAACTGCCGGAGATATGCAGGTCCCTAACGCCAAAGTAGGGTTGGTTCATAACATAGGCGGCGTGGGTATTTACGGTAACGTTAGTATTTTTAGCGCGGAATAGTCACGGTAAGTTTTTTCTGTGATCAAAAAAGGCGCTTTTTAAAATGGCAATCATTATTAGGATAAGAGCCTGAAATGTTGTAAACGCTGGAGGCAACGAGATGGGTTTTGATCAATTCGGAGTAATAAGCTTCACATCAGCCACAAAAACGGAAAAGTTTGTGGAATTACTTCAGGACAGCAAATTAAGCGGAACCGTATGCAAATCATGCGGCGCCAAGTTCTTTCCACCGAGGAGCGATTGCAGTCTATGCTTGAGCGACGAAATGGACTGGTTCGAGATTAATGGCCCTGGCGAATTAATAAGCTACACTACTGCGATGTATGCGCCAGCCGGTTTTGAAAATGATGTCCCATACACTCTGGGGGTGGCAGAATTCCCTGAGGGTGTTAAGGTGTTCGGACGCCTGGATAAGGCTATTTCGGATGATCAGCTAAAAGCGGGAATGAAGATCAGGATCAAGACTGTTAACGCAGGCGAGGGAAGGGTGAGCTACGAGCTTTGCGCTGCATGACAATTGTCCGGATAAAAAAAAGGCCAGGATCAAATCATGATCCCGGCCTTTTACATGTACGCTCGATCAGCTTGATCAACGATTAACAGGCGGTATTTAAAGAAGATCGCAGGCCTGATGATCGTGGCATTCCGGAGTGTCCAGCTAGAGTTTTGGGTATTCGACCTATTTCAGCTTTTCAATCAATCCCAAAAGCTCCTGTGTTTTTTCTTCCAGAAGGGCTTGATCCTGCCTGGTCTCTACATTCAGTCTTATGACCGGTTCAGTATTGGACGGTCTGAGATTGAAACGCCAGTTGGCGAACTCCATGCTCAATCCGTCGATGTGATCACTGAAAAGCTCTGATCCCTTATATTTGTCCTCAATTTTCTGGATCACGGCGATCGGGTCTGAAACCGTTCTGTTGATTTCTCCGCTAACAGGAAATTTGGCCATTCGCGATTCAACAAGTTCTGAGAGTGGTTTGCCTGCGATGCTCACCGTCTGCGCCAGAACCAGCCACGGTATCATGCCGCTGTCACAATACGCGAAGTTCCGGAAGTAGTGGTGAGCCGACATTTCTCCACCGTAAATGGCGTCTTCCTGCCGCATTTTTTCTTTAATAAAGGCATGTCCGGCTTTACACATCACAGCTTTTCCGCCGGAATTACTTACCATCTCAGCGGTGTTCCAAACCAGCCGCGGGTCATGAACGATGCTTGAACCTGGATTGGCCTTGAGAAATGCGTCAGCCAGGAATCCAACTACATAATATCCCTCCAGAAACTGCCCTTTTTCGTCGAAGAAGAAGCAACGGTCGGCATCTCCATCCCAGGCTATTCCGATGTCAGCCTTATGATCTATGACAGCCTTTGAAGTCACACCTCGGTTCTCAGGCAAAATTGGATTAGGTATTCCATTCGGGAATGATCCATCCGGTTCCGGAAACATCTTGATGAATTCAAGTGGTAGTTTCTCTTGGAGTTTCTCAAGTATTATTCCGGCGCAACCATTGCCACAGTTCGCTACAACTTTCAGCCTGTTTATTTTGGCCGGGTCGATGTAGGTCATCAGGTGTTCTACGTAGGCGTCCTTCACGTCAACCTGCGTAATTGAACCTTTTGTTTGTGCTTCGGGTTTGTAGAGGTCCTCGAAAACAATCTTTTCTATGTCTTTGAGTCCGGTATCGCCGCTGATCGGCTTAGATTCCTCACGTATTAGCTTCATGCCATTATAGTCCATCGGATTGTGACTGGCTGTAACCATGATGCCACCATCCAGCTTGAGGTGGGAAGTTGCAAAATAAACCTCTTCAGTGGGACACAGGCCAATATCCACAACATCACATCCCTGGACATTCAATCCGGCGCTGACCGCTTCAGCTATGGCTTTACTTGAGAGCCTGACATCGCGCCCAACACAGACCCTCTTTGCACTCAAAAGGGTAGCGTATGCACGGCCCATTCTGTAGGCTATGTCTTCATTGAGTTCGTCAGGTATTCTCCCTCTACTATCATAGGCCTTA
>CALDNG010000504.1 GCA_937915285.1 uncultured Desulfomonile sp.
ACATAGCTTCTGAACTTTTGTTCACTCTCCCTGAGAGACTCTTCGATTCGCTTTTTCTAAGTAATGTCGTGGATTACCGCAAACAACCGGTTGTTGGATGAATTATAGGAAGCCACAGAGTGTATGTCCCGTATGGCCCCATCATTCGGTCTTCGGATTTTGAACTCCATGTCATAAGGAATGTTGTCACGGATAAGGTTCTGAAACGCCTCATCAAGGAGCGCTCTGTATTCTGGTAATGGGATTTGCCTGGCCTGTTCTATGGTGATCGGGCCTTCAATCAATCCATAAATGGTTCTGGCCCCCATGGAAGCGTCCACAACTCCTTGATCAAGGTCGAATTCCCAGTTGCCGAATCCCGCTATGAGTTCAGCTCTGGCCAGATTCGATTCCGCGTATTCAAGCTCATCCTCAATGAGTCTGCCAAGGCTGGCGCTCCGGGAGGCGTAGCGGTAACTGATGTAGATCGAAACCAGCCCTATGGCCATTACAATGGCGTGCTGAGCCAGGTGGGCGCTGGAGCATGTGTCGTGATATGATAGAAATGCCAGGACAACCAGAAGCAGAGTCCAGAAGACGGCCACAAACACAAAAACGAGTTTCATGTTAGAAACACTGTTAAACGCGCCTGTCCTGGAAAGTCTCATAACGCAATCCTGACCAGAAAATCCCCTCAGATGGTCTGAAACAAATCATTTTATGGAGGATATGTTACATCTGCAACAGGGATATTACGTGTAATCCTATTATAATTCAAGACTCAAGTTGATGAATTTTCTAATAAAGTTTATATTGAAATATGGCATGCCCACACGATAAAATGGTGGCATGAACCGAATTCATAAGGCAAGGAGTTATGGCTACGCCTCCCGAAAAATTTGAGAGGGACCCTGAACTGGTTGAATTACTTTATCGTAAATACGCTAAGGACGGTGTACTTATTTCTTCGTGGCGGCAGTCCGTACGTTTCTGGATCAAAAAGAACATGTGGGTTGCTGTAACCAGAGGTAGCCTCAAAATAAAACGTCTCATCGACATTATCGGTTCAGTCCTCGGGCTGATAATCTTCTCGCCGGTGTTTGCGGCGCTTTATGTCGCCATCAGGATAGAAGACGGTCTTCCGGTATTTTTCACCCAGGAGAGGGTCGGCAAGTTCGGGAAGCCATTCAGGATGTATAAATTCAGGTCCATGATCAAAAGCGCCGAGCAGATGAGGGATGACCTTGAGGACCTCAATGAAACAGGCGGCGTGATTTTCAAGATCAAGAAGGATCCCAGGATAACCCATGTTGGGCATTTCATGAGGCGCTACAGCCTGGACGAGTTACCGCAGCTTTACAATGTTCTAAAGGGTGACATGTCACTGGTCGGACCCAGGCCGCACCCTATTACCGACGTGTCTAGATACTCCATGAGTCACAGGAAAAGATTCGACATAACCCCCGGTATAACATGTTTCTGGCAGGTGAGCGGAAGAAGCGAAATAGGTTTTGAAAAACAGGTGGATCTCGATATGCAATACATTCAGAGTCAGTCGCTCTGGCTGGATATAGTGCTGTTGCTCAAAACCATACCCGCGGTAATATTCGGCAGGGGCGCCTATTGACAGTGGCTTTTGTTCTTCGCCTCATAATATTTAATCCGACGCAGTCCAGTTAAAGCAGTAGTCCTTCGAAAAAATTTGTTTTTATTTCACTGAACTCGTAACCAGACATCAACAATTCCACGGAGGAGATGACCATGTTTGTGCGCATGATGCCTTTTGTGATCGCGATTCTTTTTGCGACGGTGGGTGTTCAGGCTCAGACCTCATTCGAAACTGACACCATCAAGACTTCTCAGGGCGATTTAAACATAACGATGATCGGCCACGGAACCCTGATGTTCACACACAACGGTAAGGTCGTCCACTTGGATCCCTGGACAAAGCTTGCGGACTATTCAAAATTGCCGAAGGCAGACCTCATCCTGATAACCCACGAACACCAGGACCATCTGGATCTGGACGCCATAACCAAGATCGGCAAGGACGGCACGAAGATTCTGGTAAACGGAAATAGCGCCCAGAAACTGCCTAATTCTGTGGTCATGAAGAATGGCGATTCCACTACTGTGGATGGCATCATGATCGAGGCTGTGCCCGCCTATAATCTTGTCCACAAAAGGGACAACGGCCAACCGTTTCATCCCAAGGGATCCGGAAACGGCTATATCATCACATTCGGTGACAAGCGGGTGTATGTTGCGGGCGACACTGAAAACACCCCGGAGATGAAGGCTCTCAAAAACATAGACATAGCCTTCCTACCCATGAATCTACCCTATACAGATCGGAAGAGCGTCGTGTAGGGAAAGAGTGTAGATCTCGGTGGTCG
>CALDNG010000505.1 GCA_937915285.1 uncultured Desulfomonile sp.
AGATATCCACTCGTGACTGGAGTTCAGACGTGTGCTCTTCCGATCTACGCGTTCGTAAAAGTCAGGATCGATGCTGTAGATCCCGGTCATACAGATCATTGAGGGGAAACACACATGTGGATGACACGTGAAGAAATTGCTAAAAAGCTTGGTATAGTTCCCAATAGTGTCAGAGGTAAGGTCCAGAAAGGACAAATTGAACGAAAGATTGAGAACGGCAAGAATCTTTACAGGCTTGCTGAGAAGACCGCTGTCAAGCCTCCTCAACCGGAGCCTGTCAAAAACGTTCAACCTGTTGCGCCACGATTGCCGGAGCGCGTCGAACCTGTTGAACCCAAGGCGCCTGCCGAGGCCCCAAAATTTGATCCCAAACAGGTTCTGCTCGACATGATAGCCTCCATCAGGGTTGGCCGTAACATAGACGCCATCGAGAAAGGTGATGAGATTGATCTGGCGACGGGTGAAATTTCCCGCGAACTAGATGCCAGGATATCAATGCGTCAACACCGCCAGTTGAAAGAGATAGAAGACGCCCTGGAAAGATTGAGGCATGGTGAGTATGGTAACTGTGAGGATTGCGGTGAGACCATACCGGAACAACGTCTCAAGCTGTTTCCGGCCGCACGACTGTGTGTAAAATGTCAGGAAGAGCTTGACCAGTATGAAAAGATCAAAGACTACCAGGGCTTCAGGGCCGGAGTCTGGAGAGAAGACGTTTCTGACAGCGCTTTCAGCAGAACTTTTGAGGACTGAATCATCACAGCCGGGGTTAATCCCCAAGTTATTGCGATTCTCCGGCTGTCCTGGTCTTACGGCCTCGCCAAATCCACCTGATCCGACCACCGACAGTCTCATGGTGGGACTGCGTTGTTAAACGTCAGCTATATCAAACACATCCAAAATTTGCCGCTCAATTATCGAAAAGAGCGACCCTCAAGGCTAACGCCCTACAACATCATTCATTTAAAAATCAGCTCAAATTAAGTTGACAACATTCAGCTTCTACCTAAACTGAACACAATTTCGTGGCTGACGGCGAGAGGTGAAAAATGATGAATAAATCTTTAAGATTGTTGTTCATATTGGCTGTGTTTTCACTTGTCATGAACGGTTTGTGCATAAACGCTGACGCTGAAGACCTGACCGTCAGGGCTTACCGTCAGGACTACCCTGCTGACAGCCGGCCGGGACACTGGACACTGAGGTTGCAGTTCAACAAAGCTGTTTATGGATCTAACCTCATTCAGACGCTGTCGGCAACCTCCGGATCAGCCCAGATTGAACTGGACTTACTGACGACACAAAACAAGGCTGTCGACAAGGATGCGCTCTCAGATTTCCTGGTAATTCCGAAAAAACCTCTGGCCACCACAACTCCAGTAGTTATACGAATCAATAAAGGGCTTTCTGATTCTTCAGGCAGGTCAAGGCTGGTTAAGGATTTCTCTTACACATTCCTGCCTGGGGCCCAGGTGTCGATAACCGAAGTTGACCCATACTACGTAAGTAAAACAGATGCCGGCGTCATAATTACCCTCTCGGATTCCGTCAATGCGCGAGATATTGAAAAGGCCATAAAAATATCCCCCAGGGTCTCGGGGCTGAACTTCCTTGATGATGAAAACAGGAAAATACGAATTACGGGAAAATTCAAACCCGGACAGAATTACACCCTGGAATGTATGCCCGTGTCACTGAAATCCGGGCGATTGATCATGGAAGCCGGAAAGTTCCCGTTTGTCGGTTCCGGTGTAACCACTCAGATTTCCTCACAGACCACTGCTAGTGTCGTAGAACTCAAGAGTAGGCAGTTGTTCCCATTGTCGCTGACCGGAGTAACAACTATCAGGGCTGAATTGACCGGTATTCCGGCTATTCTTGTTCCAGATGTATTCACATTCAACGCCTCCGGGCAGGCGCTCGATGACAACAACTGGAAATGGTTGAAGGAAACCCTTCAGATACTTGATTCCAACGGTATTGCAAAAAAACAGTTCCTGGCTCCTATGACCGCGAGTTCCGATGCGTTCTTCTCGCCCGAATCAAAAGATAAAAGCCTTCCCTATTCATTGCCCCTGACTTTCAGAAACAAGCCCGACCGAGGCGGCGCATGGCTACTGGAACTCACGGATGCAGACAGCACTTCAACCAACAGGTTTGTCCAACTCCTTCAAATCACCGATATATCCATAAGCTATAAACTCTCTGAAAAATCGCTCCTGATTTGGGTCACCTCAATAAATGAGGGGTTGCCATTGGCTGATGTGGAAGTTCTAGTGAGGGGCAAGGGACAGACCACTTACTACATCGGCAAAACAGACAAGGATGGACTGATCAGGATTACTGACGCTCAGGAAGCCCTCAATGTTTCCGACGATTCGGCTTCAAGGCTTGACAAGATGATGAGCATCAGTCTGCAGGATTTGTCATGGATCATTGCAGCCACGGATACGGACTCAAGCGCCATAAAGCTCGACAATTTCAGGATCAAACCCTTTGTCTGGAACCAGCAGAGCGGGGGGGGCCAGGATCCTTCAAAGGAAACGGGTTACATTTTTACCGAAAGGGGTATTTACCGACCTGGAGAAACGGTTCACTTCAAATTTGTTTCACGATCTTACAAGGACGATCAGATTGTTTCCGCTGAGGGAGAAAAAGTCAGAATCGATATTACCAGCCCTAGGGGCGACGTCCTTTATTCCAGAGAACTACGACTGAACAGTTACGGTTCATGTTTCGACGATTTCAGTTCGCAGTCGTACATGCCTCTAGGGACCTATAGCATCTCGGCCTCCTTCCTGAAGGGCTCAGACTCAAGGGCGGGTTTTTCCCAAACATTCCTGTTGGAGCAGTTCAAGGAACCAAGACATCTCGTGTCACTTTCCGTTAGGACCGAGGATAAAAAATCAAACGAATACATAGGTCTGGACATTAAGGAAGAAACTTTACTGGTCGATGTCAACAGCAGGTATTATGCCGGCGGGCAGGTGCGCAATGGGAGGGTCCGATGGAAAGTTGATCTTGTCCCAGCCACCAATAAAGTAAAAGATTACGAGGGCTTTTTCTTCGGGAATTCTAACAGCGAAACCAGGTTTCTGGAATCAGGGGAGTCAAATCTTGATGGCCATGGGAACCTATTGATAAGGGTTCCTTTGGACTCAAAGCTGCTCACAGGGGTTTACGGCATCAAGATTTCAGTGACAGCCCTTGATGTTGATGGAGAACCGGCCACAGAAGTCACAACTTTTAATCCAAGGCCGAAATATCTGATTGGGCTGTCTGAGCATCCTGAAAAAGTTCAGTCAGGCTATTCAGGGGCACAAAAATTCGTTGTCCTGGGGCCAGACGGAAAACCAGTATCTGAGGCGCCTGTAGAGATTACATGGCTTCAGAAAAAATACCTGTATCTTCAAAAAAGGGATGAACAGGGAAACATGGTGGAATCCTGGGAGGAGGGGTGGATTCGGACTTTCTCCAGTTCACAGACGGCCAGGGACGGCCAGGGCTCCTTCAATGTTGAGTTGGTGCAGCCAGGTGATTACATGGTCAACGTATCCTACGAGAAGGACCAGGTAAAATACGCCAGCCAAACCACTTACTCGGTTGACTGGGATGATTACGAGAGATGGATGAGGAGCCAGGGGCCGGGGAACAGCAAGTCTTTTGGGGATATGGTCGTAACCCTGAACCGAAAGGAATTCCAGAATAATCAGGTCCTCGAGGCTTCATCCAGCGCAACCAAGCCTGTTAAAAAGGTACTGGCAACCATAGAGCGTGACAAGGTTATTGAAGCAAAAGTCTTTGACGCAGGCCCCAGAAACATAAAATTCGGCTTTCCGGTTTCGGAACGCTTCAGACCGAATGTTTTTGTTGGGGCCATGGCTCCTTCGGCCAGTCAAAAATTTCCTCTTTATTACAATCAGGCTGACGCTGACATACCTACTATTTTTTCCGGATATGCCAATGCTTTTGTGAAATCGGATGTAAAGAAGCTTACCATCGAAATAGAGCCTGGCGTGAAGGAACTCAGGGGCAAACCAGGCTCCAGTATGTCTCTAAAAATATTGGCCAAAGATCACAATGGGGCCGGGGTGAAATGTGAGTTGGCGGTGTGCGTTGTCAACGAAGGGGTCCTTGCGCTGACCGGATTCAAAACTCCGGATCTTTCATCGCTGGCTGATTTCAGCCTTCCACTCTCAGTCGTCACCGGTGACTTGAGGGTGGGGCTGGTCACTCAGGATTTACTCAAAATACTGCGAGCCAGGCCGGTCACCGGTGGCGGTGACGGTTCAGGCTACGTTAGCCCTAGCCTACGCAAGGACTTCAGGCCAGTGGCTTTCTATAATCCTTCCGTTATAACGAGCGATTCGGGAGAGGCGAAGATCGATTTCACATTGCCTGACACTACCACTGCATACAGGGTTTATGTGGTGGCGGCTGATAACACCAATGGCTTCGCATCCGCCCAGAAAAATCTGGTGGCTTCAAAGGAATTCTACGTCGAACCTTCCACTCCAAGGTTTCTGTGTTTTGCGGACAAGGCTTCATTTCCAGTTGTCATAAACAACACTACCGACAAAGAAGGATCGGTCAGGATTGATGCAAAAGCCTCCGAGGGCTTCAAGGTCAGGCTGAAAGACAGCAGTGTAAACGTAGCTGCAAATTCCAATGTGTCGACCATGCTGATGGCTGATGTTGAAACCAGTCTCGAAGAGGCGGTTTTAACCCTAGCCGGAGAAATGAAAACGCCGGAGGGGAAATTTGATGACGCTATTGAGACAAAAGTCCCGATTTCCTCCAGGCACTCTCCTGTAAGGGTATCCATGACAGGAGCCTTTACGTCAAAGACCGAATTCAAGGTCAACATTCCGGAATACGTTGCAGGAATGAATAGCGCTGAACTCACGAACAAGGTGTTTAACGCCAGCCTGGACCTCAGTATCACGGATTGGGCCCGCATCACGCCCACCCTCAACTACCTCATGTCGTATCCGTTCGGGTGCATTGAACAGACAAGTTCAGCCGTTTTCCCATTGGTCGGACTAAAATCGCTTGTGTCGCAGGGTGTCATCCCTAACCTAAAAACCGGCGATCTCGACCGGTTCGTCAACTCAGGTATTGAGAGAATTCTCTCTATGCAGTTGTCCAATGGGGCTTTCTCATACTGGCCACGTCAGAGTTATGAGTCTTTCTGGGGAACGGTTTATGCCACCTATGCTCTGGAGAAAGCACGCCAGGCCGGCTACAAAATTCCACAGGAAAGCCTGAAGAAAGCATTAAAATACATAAAAGACAATTTCTTCAAGTCCGAGAAGAGCGCCGAAGACAATGAACAAGACTGGATCAAAGGCTGGGCTGTCCTAACCCTTGCTGAAGGAAATGCCCTGTCACATCAGGATTTCGAACCTTTCTTTAAGACATTTTCAATGGCAGACGAGGAAACCCGCGCACTCTTACTTCTGGCTGCAAAGAAAATCAACTACCTTCCATCAAATAGACTCAACTCAGATATCAAGGCTCTCAAGATAGGTGATAAATCAATCCACTCAGGATATATGGGTGCGATTTGGCGCAAGCAGGCAGCCCTACTGATGGCAAAGATTGCCATCGAAGGGCACACTCCTGACACGGATGCTCTGGCGGCATCCCTTATCAAAGGTCTGAAGCCGGAAGGACGATGGGGTTCTACTGCAGATTCCGGATGGTGTCTGCTGGCGTTGAGCAAATATTATAAGGCTAAACCAGCCGCGCCTGATGTTGATACCGAAGTCACGATAAGCTATGGAGCCAATGAATCTGTCAAGGTGAAGCTCGGGAAGGTAGGAGTCCATGTGCCTCTGCCGGCAACGGCAATTATCAGGAACAAGTCCATAACGCTTTCTTCAAACTCAAAAGCGCTGGTCAACTACAATTTTAATGCGGTCTATCCCGATCAGAATGACAAAACCGGCCACAAGTCGCAAGGCATGGAGATTGCCAAGCACATCCAGAACCTGAACGGAAAGTCTGAGATTAGGGTCGGTGACATTGTCAAGATAACCCTGACACTCAATTTATCGGACAAGAAGCCAGGGTCCTCCACACAGGTATTTCAGTATGTTGCACTGGAGGATTTTGTCCCGGCAGGACTCTATCCGATAAACACAAAAATCGCCACCGAAGGCGCAGACTTATATGATGATGAGTACAGGGGAGAAGATGAATTCGATTATGGCAACACATTTGTCCCTACATTCATGGAATATCGAGACGAGGGTGTCCGGATTTTTAAGAACAAAATTTACTATGGGAGCTATGAATTTTCTTACCTGGCCAGAGCAGTGACTCAGGGGGAATTCTGGATGCGAGGCTCAAGACTGTCGCTGATGTATGACCCGTCGCGATACGCCAGTATACCGGGCAAAAAAATAGTCATAGCCCCAACCGAATAAAAGCAGATTGAAGTATGACCATATTAAGACAAGGTTAATGCATTAAAATACAGTTAGTTAAAGGTGTAATCTAGCTTACGAGTAAATACGACACCATTAGAGCAATAGTAGCTGCCGAAATACCAAGGCATGCTGCAAAAGTTACACCGGTTATGATAATTATGGTTGTAATTTGATTCATAATGTCATACCTCGATATATCTACAAGTTATGACTATTATATCACGTTATAAGATGTTTTGTCATCCTTTAAAGTGGTAAGACTGTCCCCTTTAACCCGGGATTGGAAAATGCTACTTGACTATCTTCAGTATTTCCTTGAATTTGGGACCTTCAGCGGCCTTGAGCATTTCGAAAAGGGCCATCTCAGCGCTGGTGATTTTGGCCCCTGAATCCCTAAGTTTCTGTATGCCAGTCAATTTGTTTTCCAGTGTTCTTGAAGATACTGCGTCGGTGACCACCTGGACCTCGTATTCCATATTAAGAAGGTCCATTCCTGTCTGGTAAACGCAAACGTGAGACTCGATACCGGTGAGCAAAATCTGACGACGGTCCTGAGCGTTCAACATCCTCATAAAATCAGGGGCTCCGCAGCAAGAAAAGCTGAGTTTTTCTGATCTCATCTCCGACTTCATTAAAGCGGCAAATTCCGGAAGGGTAGGACCGAGCCCCTTAGGGTTCTGTTCAGTCCATAGAATTGGAATCTCGAGTACATTTGATCCCTTGATTATCTTCTCCAAGGCTAGGGAAAGATTATCTACACCGTGCATTGCCCTGAAAAGTGACCCCTGAAGATCAACCACCACCAGAATCACATCAGAAGTGTTCAGCATACTCTAACCCCCGTTCACAGAATTTGCAGGTTTGTCCAACCCATCTTTGGGAGATTCCCTGCATTCGACAGGGAATCAGTCATTAGCCGACGTGTGTCCCGGATCTGATCCAAGTATGTTCAAAGGCGATTTACTGGTTCCAAATTCTCCTGTTACATAACCGAATTCGTCAGTGATGATTTCAGCAACCCTTTTGTAGAGTGTTCTCAACGGAATGTCGGAAGGACATGCCTCGGTGCACAGGTTACAGTCGATGCATCTTCCGGCCATGTGGACTGCGCGAGTCAGATGGAACATCGGGTTTTCAGGTGGTATGTCACCTGTCCGTATGAGAGAATCCTGTTCGAGCGTACAAACGTTACAAAAACACACGGGGCATACATTGCGGCATCCATAGCACTTTATGCAGCGATCAAACTCGGCAGTCCAGTATTCTAGTCTAGCCATGAGGTCCTTTTCCAGTACCTCCTGAACGCTCACATTTTCGACCGGGTCTGTTTTCTCGCCTGCAACGATTTCATCAGGAAAAGGTTTCCGGCATTCATGTCTTTGAGCCAGTTCCACAGGACAGGCTATGCCCACCTTGATGACACGTTCCGGCCCGGAGACCTGATTCCATTTCAGCAATTCATTCCATGCCCTTTCGTCACATCCCCGGAACAGGGCGCCATAGGCATTTTCGGAATCACTTTTGACAACACGCATCAGCAGTTTTGCAATCGGATATCTTGCCTGACCGGGAGTCTGGAGGTCACCCAGGCTGAAGCCGTCATCGAGATCTTCAACTGACTTGTAAAGGTACGGTATTACATTCCCGCTAGCTTCCTTTAGACCCAGGAAAGCAGATATTTGACCACTGTCCATCAATGATTGAACATGTTTCTTAACTATATCGATCATTTCTTTACTCGCTAATGGTTGTCAGGACAAATGATTGTGTGCTTATGCAATCTTTTCCTGTTTCGGATTAAGGCGTCCCGCAAGAGGAGATGGCCCAAGCTTTCTTATTTTTTCTACAAAATCAGTTACTACCTGGGCGAACCGTGGACCTTCCGCTGATGAGACCCATTTTAGAACCAACCTCTCCGGGTCTATGCCGGAAAATTCCAGGAGCTTACTCATGAAAGCCATTCTTTTTACCGTCATGTAATTACCATACAGGTAATGACAATCACCGATGTGTCAGCCGCCTACAAAGACGCCATCTGCGCCCTTCTGGAATGCCTTGAGTATTTGATGTGGACCAACAGTGGCAGAACACAGAGTCCGTATAGTCCTCATGTTGGGTGGATACTGCAGACGACTTACTCCAGCAAGGTCCGCTCCAGCATAGGCGCACCAGTTACACAGAAAACCTATTATGGTTGGTTCAAACTGCTCTTCAGCCATGACTTTTCCTCTATCACCAACTAATAATATCCAGAGTTCATTGAGAAATTGTTAAATTCAACAAAGAGGCCTAAACAGCCAGAGCCTCTTCGATTTGAGCATAAATCTGTTCGTTCGAGAAGCCATCCAGCTTAGCGCTATTGGAAGGGCAGGTTGCCGCGCATCCTCCGCAACCTTTGCAAAGCACCTTGTTCACCTGACAAACACCTCTGTCAGGGAAGAAGTTTATGGCTCCATACGGACACACCTCAACACAGCCGAGGCAACCGCAACATGTCTGGGCATTAATATCCGCCACTATGCCGCTTGTAAACAATGCGTCTTTCGAGAGAACACCGGCTGCCCTTGAGGCGGCTCCCAAACCCTGAGCAATAGCCTCGCGAATGGTGGAAGGGAATCTGGCGTTCCCGCACAAATAAACACCGTCAGTAGCAAAATCGAGTGGTTTGAGCTTGACGTGGCCCTCAAGGAAGAATCCGTTTTCATTGATCGGCACTTTAAGCATCGTTGAAACATCCGAGGCGTCTTCCTGCGCAATCAAAGGTGTCGACAGCACGACCAGATCGGACGAAATGGAAACATCTTTTCCCATTCTGACATGATGGACCGAAACAAAACCATCCTTGACCTGGGGACCACGTTCAGGTTCAAAGGTTATGAAGCGCACACCCATCTGCTTGGCCTTCCGGAACATCTCCTCAAGCTCAACCCCATACATCTGCATGTCGCGATAAAGAATGGTAATTTTAGCTTCCGGTGTGGACTCCTTGATTAACAGGGCGTTCTTGACGGCTGTCATGCAGCAGATTCTTGAACAGTAAGTGCGTTCAGCGCATCGGGATCCGACGCATTGTATCATCACGATATTCTTGTTCTGGATTGGGCCTTTCTTGAGTATGGATTCAAGTTCGAGGTGGGTTATGACATCTTTTCCATTGTATCCATAAAGGCCATCAGGTGTCAGGACTCTCGCCCCCATGGCCACAACAATTGTTCCACACTTGATCTTTATCTCTTCGCCTGCTTTTAAAATCGTGGCCACGTAGTTGCCCACATAGCCTTCCGTTTTGGTAACCACAGAATTGAGATGCACGCTGACTTTAGGGTTTGTCTCAAGCCTTGTGACAAGATCGTTTAGTAGTCGATCCGGCGGTTCGTTCGCCGGATATATCATGTTGAGATCATTAAGCAGTCCGCCCAATTTATCATTTTTCTCAACCAGGTTTACCTCATAGCCCATATTACCCAGAGCCATAGCCGCGGACATTCCAGCGACTCCGCCTCCGATCACTAGCGCAGTGTGGGAAAGAT
Source organism: uncultured Desulfomonile sp. (assembly GCA_937915285.1). GTDB lineage: Bacteria > Desulfobacterota > Desulfomonilia > Desulfomonilales > Desulfomonilaceae > CAITZA01. Next base: position 9,965 of record CALDNG010000505.1, read on the forward strand.
TGAGCTGGATACGTTTGAGTTCCCTCAACCTGGCAGCCTTGGCGACAGCCATGCCGATCTGGGATTTTGCCCTTTCCGTACCGGTTTCTCTCTCTCTCATATGAACCCACGAACACTGATCCCTAATGTTGGCCATTTCAAAAAGGTAAGGATTCAGGCCTGCTTCTTCACAGGCGCTCATGAATAGGGGTTCATGTGTTCTGGGGGTGCAT
>CALDNG010000506.1 GCA_937915285.1 uncultured Desulfomonile sp.
TGATGAGCCGGACCCCAGATGAGACGAACCCCATCGTCCAGGAAAAGCATTACCCCGAAAGTTAGCAACAACTGGAAGCTGACGTCCCTATCGTAGACGGGCCGCAGCAGGAAACGCTCGATGAGAATCGCCAGTAAGGCTACGAGGATTGGCGCCAAAATCAACCCTGCCCAAAAGGATGAAACCCATCTCACTATCTGCATGCTCATATATGCGCCAAGCATGAAGAGGGAGCCATGGGCGAAATTGAGCACACCCATGACCCCAAAAACAGTAGTCAATCCCATGGAAATCATGAACAAAAGCATGCCCCACGACAGTCCGTTCAGCACATTGATTAGAAAGCCTTCCAAACAAACGCCTCCACTGAGAAAAAGGTCATAGGGCGCCTTTTACAATACTTTATAAGTGCGGCCAGAAAGAAAACCGACCGTGGATCAGTCCATCTTGCAACCGGTTTCTGATACAGGCGGAGTAATTTCAGGACCACTGAATTTCCGCATAGGCTTTAGTGTACGAATCGGAATCAAAGGATCCGCTGATGTTTTACCCCAAATTCCGTCAGTTATCGCCTGATGATCCTCAGGTCGAATGGTGACATTACCCACAGGCAATACCAGCGAAAGCCCGGTCAACGCATCGACGACTTTTTCCTTATCTGTGGATTTGGACTTCGAGGCTGCAGATGCATAAGCCTTTACGGCGGCAAAAGCCCCATGCGCGTTGTAAGACGGGTAACTGTCAAACTTAGCTTTATAGGAGTCAACAAATGCCTTGTTTTCAGGGGTGTCATTCGCGGCAAACCAATAACGGGTTCCTACCCACACACCTTCCGGCATCTTGTCTTTGAGCGCGTATAAAACTTCGGTGGCGGCGCCCAATGTCAGAAGAACCTCCCTCTTGCCATCAAAGAAGCCCATGTCAGATGCCTGGCGTACGAAATCTATGAGGTTGCCGCCCCATAGTGATATCAGAACTCCGTCCGCCTTTGAATTCATTACCTTGCTGATGTAGGCGGAAAAGTCTGTAGTTTTCATGGGAGCAAATGCTACTTCGGAGGTGGGGAGAAAACCCATCTCAGGTTTCTTTTCCTTGAGGTATTTTTCGAAATACTCCCAAGACTGGTGACCAAAAGAATAATCCGGACCAATGGTTGTCCAGAGTTTGGCTTTCATGTCGGAGGCAATTGCCGCAGCCATTTTCATGTTCTGATTTTCGTTGAGTGAAATTCGAAATGTGTATCGATTGCAATTCTTTCCAGTGACATCAGGGGTAGCCGCATGGGTTATGATCAATGGGGTCTTTAACTCTTTCATGATGGGCGCAACAGCCGATGCTACTCCGCTTGAATCAAGCCCGATCACCGCGTCAACACCGTTCTCATACACCAGTTTGCGGATGACCCTAATTCCAACATCAGGCTTTCCTGCCGAATCCTCAAAAAATGCTTCTATCTTCTTACCGTTGATTCCGCCTGCCTTGTTTATTTCCTCGATGGCCAATTCCGCTCCCTGTTTGGCAAATTGTCCATAGGTGGCGAAAGGTCCCGACATTATGTAGACGAATCCCAATTTCACGGTGTTATCCGCCGCAAGGGCCGGCGCTGGGCCAAACACGAAAGCCAGAAATGATAAGGTCAAGAAAATAGACAACACTTTTTTCATCTTCGCAGCCTCCTTCATTTTTTATCCGGGTTTCTAACATACAGGTAGTAGACCTGAGCCAGTCAAACACATAAACTTCCTGAAGATTTACCCATCAGGCTCCTGATTTCAGTATTTCGTACGGCCCTCAGCAAATGGGTCAAAGAGTGTCACATCTCTCATTGCTTCAAAAGGACACACAAGACCGCACATGCCACAGGCCACACACTTTTTAACATCAAACGACACCTTCTTGTCTGTCTCATCTACAGACAAAGCTCCAGTGGGACACAAACCGACACAAGCCCCGCAGTGAACACAATTCTCTTCTTCTCTCCAGACCTTGTCTGACAAGGGTTCTACCACAACATTGTGTTCTTCCAGGAATTTTATGCCTTTTTCAATGATGTCGTCAGGACCCCGTAACTCCAGGAGAATCCTACCTTCACGCCGTGGCAGTATTTTAGCCTCGAGTATGTTGAAAACCAAATCGAAATCCCTGGCCAGTCTGTAAATGACCGGTTTGTACATGATGTTGGACCTGAAGATCAACAGCACATTCTTGGAACTCATCTGCCAACCTCCCAACTAAAAAATTTAAAAAAATCTGAGCGTCTAATTAACAGCTATCAGTTCTATGTCTCCCAATGCCGCCATTTTGTCATCCATTATGGTCAGGCAACCCCTCACACCTTCTATTGAGATTGCCCACTGGCATGCTGAGGCAAGGTCACTATGCCTGATGATTCTGTTTGCGGTGGCGGTGGCCACTGCATCTGCGAGAATCGGGT
>CALDNG010000507.1 GCA_937915285.1 uncultured Desulfomonile sp.
AGAGGTAGACAGAGCCGACTGTCACGCCGAGGAATACTATTGGTTCAATCGAGAAAATTCGCGGCATGAAAACCTGGGTATCCGTGTCCCAGATTATGAAGACCATCCCCTTGAAGAAGAACGACAAACCGACGGTCACCATGATCACTGCAAGTATCGGCTCACCGATCATCTTTCTCAGGAAGATGCGCTCTGTAAGCAATCCCAGAATCAACCCCACTACCATTGTCCCTATCAACGCCACCACAAAGGCCGTGTTCACCGGCATAAATGTGATAAACTTCTGGTAGAGGCCCAGGCAAACGTAGCCTCCTATCATGGTTAGTTCGCCCATAGCCAGGTTGAGAACCCCGGAGCATTTGTAAATAAGAACCCATCCCAAGGCAACCAGGGCAAAAATAGAACCAAGCATTATCCCTGTCACTACTAGTTGCAGAAAGAGGTCCATTACTTCTTTCCTCCTTCCTTGACGTCCTGAATTCTGATGTCCGCCTTGATCTCAATGACGCGACCGTCTTCATAGGTGATGTTGGTCTCCATGTGCAATATTTCAGTTGTTGAGTATAAAGCGTCTATGATGTCCTTGTATCGGTTCTCTACAAAAGCCCTCCTGATCTTCCTGGTTCTTGTCAATTCATCGTCATCCGCATCGAATTCCTTGTAAAGATTGGCGAACCTGGTGATCTTTGCGGCATCTGGAACCGACCTGTTCACATCCCCGAGGGAACGCATGATCAGGTCGTAGACTTGAGGTATCTGAGATAGCTCGGTGTAGCTGGTGTAGTTGATGCCCTGGTCTTCCGCCCATTTGCCCACTGTATTGTAATCAATACACACTATCGCAACTACATAAGGCCGCTTGTGGCCGACTATAAGGGCATCCTTGATGTATGGGCTGAACTTGAGCCTGGCCTCGAGGAACTGGGGTGAAAATTTCCTGTTATCGCTCAGGATCATGATGTCTTTGGAGCGGTCGAACACTACCAGATGGCCGTCTTCATCTATGAAGCCGGTGTCACCTGAATAGAGCCATCCGTCCTTGAGGGCCTTTTGCGTCTCTTCCGGCATCTTGTAGTAGCCCACAAACACCGAGGGGCTCTTCGATAGTATCTCGTCATCCTCTCCAATCATGATTTCAGTCTCAGGAATCGGGGTACCTACGGTGTCGAACTTGATGTCATCATCACGGTGAACTACCGAGATTCCAGCTATTTCAGTCTGTCCGTAAATCTGTTTGAGGTTGACGCCTATGGCATGGAAGAACCTGAAATGGTCAGGACCCATGGCAGCTCCACCTGTGTAGGCGTGTCGCACCCTGCTGAGGCCCAAGTGATCCCTTATCTTTGAAAACAGCATTTTTTCAGAGAAGAATCTCAGTATCTTCCAATGGATAGGAACGGACTTCTTTTCGAATTTCAGTTCGGCCGTGTGATAGCCTACTTTCATTCCCCATTCGTAAATTTTACGCTTTAGCCACGACGCGTCCAGATGCTTTACCTGAACTGTTCGCGTGAACTGTTCATACAGTCGAGGCGGAGCGAACATGACGTGGGGGCCTATTTCCCGGACATTGGCCTGAGCGACTTCCGGCTCCTCCGGGAAGTTGATTGTGTAGCCAACCTGAAGTCCGCAAGATATGGACATCATCTGCTCACCAATCCATGCAAAAGGCAAATACGAAACGAAATCGTCCGAGGGAGTGCATGGATCAACTCTCATGAGGTTCTGCCCCATGGTGAGCATATTGTAGTGAGTCAACAGCGCCCCTTTGGGGAGGGATGTAGTTCCTGATGTATAGAAAAGCAGGCATACATCGTCGCCTTTGCTCTTTTCAATCAGACTGTCGAAAAGGTTGGGCTCGCTCGCGGCCTTCTTGCGGCCAAGCTCCATCACCTCATCAAGGCTAATAAGCATCGGGTCATCGTAATGGCGCATACCCTTGGGATCGTCCCAAATAATTTTTTTCAGTTTAGGGCAACTGTCCCTTATGGCAAGCGCCTTATCAACCTCCTCCTGACCTTCCGCCACGTAGAATTTCGAATCAGAATGATCGACGATGTATTTTACCTCGTCCATCAAACAGTCCTGAAATAGCCAGACCCCCACTCCTCCAGCGCACATGGCCGCCATTTCGGTCCATAGCGCCTCTGGACGGTTGTCACCTATCATTATGACCTTGTCACCTTCTTCCAGGCCAAGGCTCACCAGCCCAAGAGTTATGTCCCTCACATTGTCAAGGTACTGCTTCCAAGTGACTGGACACCAGATGCCAAACTCCTTCTCCCTCATGGCGACCTTGGCATCCCCATACTTCTGGCACTGTCTCACTAAGAGTTTCGGTAAGGTAAGGTCCTTAGTGATTTCAATTTCGCCTTTAAAACCTGGATCACCTGCGGCTGACATATAAATCCTCCACCTCGCCGAGATAGGCCTTGATAACTTCAGGACTCTCCTGGACTTCCTTGGGAGTGCCCTCTGCTATTTTTACTCCGAAATTCAGAGTCAGAACACGGTCAGACAAGTCCATAACCACGCCCATGTCGTGTTCAACCAGAACACACGTGACTTTCCACCTCTTGTCTTCATTGATGTCGACAATGAACCTGGCCATGTCTTCGGTTTCCTCGAGATTCAGTCCAGCCAGAGGCTCGTCGAGCAGGATAAGTTCGGGTTGCACTGCCAAAGCCCTGGCCAACTCAATGCGCTTCTGCATTCCATATGGGAGCATTCCTGTGACTTCATTTCGGACCGATTCAATCTCCAGGAGATCTATTATTTCCTCCTCAATGAACTTCCGGGCTGCAATCTCCTCACGACTCGTCTTGCCCCAATAAACAAAGGAATTCAGAAGCCCCGAAGATAAATGAAGATGTCGGCCAAGCCGGATATTATCCAGGACTGTCATACCGCCAAAAAGCTCTATCTTCTGGAAAGTTCTGGACAATCCCATGGAGGCCCGTTTGTGTGGAGAAAATTTGGTTATGTCCACCCCTTTCATCAACAATTGTCCCGTCTTGGGGTGATACAGACCGTTGATGCAGTTCATCATGCACGTCTTGCCCGCCCCGTTAGGGCCGATGATTGAGAAGATCTCGCCCCTGTGGACCTGAAAACTTACATTTGTTAGAGCTGCAACACCGTGGAAAGAGAGAAAGACATTCCTAGCCTCGAGTATGACATCCGACATTCAGCAACCCCTTTACGTTGTCCGCCATTAAACTTGAGCTATCAGAGGTCCCGTGGTAAAAACAGCCGCGATAACGCAAAAAAAGCCCCGTGCGCATCAGTCAGCGAGATGACAGTAACCCCGTAACACTGTTTAAATGTGCCAAGTAATACTTCAAGATTCCCTTAATGCCCCTTGAGACATCTCAGGATAGCTCAATCAACTCTTAAACACTTGTCAGAAAACTTCCGGGAAGTGCGACCTGGGGATTATCAACCCAATGGTACGCTTTGTCCGAATAAAACCACTGAAAACCGACTGAAAGTGTAACCAATATTCTGAGAAAGCTTTCGCATCCGTTTATCTACCAGGATCTCCTGATGCGCTCCACCCAGAATGTATACTGAGCTGCGGATAGTCATATTTTGATTTGATGTTTCACAATGAAGAAAGGCTTGAACAAGTATGATCTTTATGAAACAGAGGTTGAAAAGTCAAGCCTAAAAGTGTTATAAACTATTTTAAGCGGCCGCCTCTCTCATCTCTGAGGTGATATACTATAGTAAAATCATATAATTTAGGGTTTCTCGTTCATTTTTTTTGTCTCACATATCCGAATCCTGGCCAGGCGCCATTTTGGATAATTCGCCATTCTGAACAAACGTCGATTTTATATAGATACACGTTCCACAAATCAGTTCTTTCAATATTTAAATAAGTTATGGCCGAGGGTTATGCCTTTGGGGCGAACCGCGGGTCTGTTTTGCGGGCATCTGTTTGATCATCTCCTCGATAGAGGCCATGAAATACAGTTAAAAAGTCTGGAGGGCAGAGATCATGGGTGGAAATGAGTCTCTTCTAAGAGACCTGGACAAAGGTGTCATGACTTTGACCATTAATAGGCCTGAGTCATTGAACTGCATGAACATGTCGCTGCTCAAGTCATTCAACCAGGTGTTGGATGAAATTGAGTTGGACAGGTCGGTACGGGTCATCATCATCACAGGGAGCACGGAAGGCAAGAACGCTTTCAGCACCGGGGCGGATCTGAAAGAACGGGCCGGTATGTCGCAGGATGAAGTCAGGCTCTACATACAGACGATAAGGAACCTGTTTTCCCGCGTGGAAGAACTCCCGAAACCTGTCATAGCAGCGGTAAACGGTTATGCATTTGGAGGCGGCCTGGAGTTGGCGCTGGCCTGCGACATTCGAATTGCTTCCAGGGTTGCGGTAGTTGGTCTTACGGAGACGAGTTTGGCGATCATTCCTGGCGCCGGCGGGACTCAGAGACTGCCGCGCGTTGTGGGGCTTGCCAGAGCCAAGGACATGATTTTCAGGGCTAGGAGGATCAGCGCTGACGCCGGCCTGGAATATGGAATTTTCACGGAAGTCGTGGAACCGGACGATCTGGTGAATCGGGCAAACGAAATTGCCATGGAGATTTCCGCCAACGGGCCTGTAGCACTGGCGCAGGCGAAATACGCTATTAACAAGGGATCGGAGGTGAGTCTTCCTGTTGGTCTAGCCATAGAATCCAACGCATACGCGGTTACCATTCCCACCAAGGACAGAATCGAAGGCCTCACCGCCTTTAGAGAAAAACGTAAACCCCAATATTCCGGAGAGTAGCAAGGAGGGCTATCTATGAGTGATTTCGAACTGAATTATCCCAAAAAAGTTCAAATTAACGACATAACTGTGAGGGACGGTTTCCAGCATGAGGAAATATGGATACCTACCGAGGCCAAGTTGTTCTACCTCGAAGAACTAATTCTTTGCGGGATAAAACATCTTGAAGTGACAAATCTTGGCAACCCTTCCAGTATGCCACAATTCAAGGATGCTGACGAACTGCTGAAGAAATTAAGGAACTCTAAGAAGTTATCTAAAGCCGGAATTAATTGGGATGACATCACTCTTACAGCCATAACCATTCGCGAAAAGGCCGTTGACAGGGCGATAGAAGCGCGCAAGGAGGGATGGGGACCTGACCGCATACTCATGATGGTTTCCACCGATGAGGAACATCATTTTGCCAATTCTGGAACCACCCTGCCTGTCTACTGGGAAGAGGCCAAACGTTGCATACAGAAGGCCCGTGATGTTGGCATAAAGATGAATGGTACAGTTTCGACCATCTGGGGTTCGCCCATATCAGGCCCGACCAGGCTTGAGGACGCCGTTGAGTTCTCAAAGAGATGGCTGGAGATCGGCGCATACGATATTGAACACGCTGACCATGACGGTAGCGCTCCACCGAACCAGGTCTATAAGTATTTCTCCATGGTAATGGAGGCAATGCCTGACCCAAAAGTTCACATAGCGCATTTTCACGTGACCCGCGGCTGGGGAACAGCCAATTGTCTGGCTGCGCTTCAGGCCGGCATCGAAATCTTTGAAGCGACACTCGGAGGACTTGGAGGCCAGCCTGCCAATTTCCTTGACCGTGTTCCTGTCGCTGGAACAGGCGCGTACTATTACAGGGATCCCAATGTGGTCGGTCTGCAGACCATTGAGGACATGACTGTGATGATGGACGAGATGGGCATTAACACCGGTATTGACGTTGACAGGCTTCTGGACCTCGGGGCAATGATGGAAAAGACGGTAGGGCGTCGTCTAAGATCTGAGTCCATCCTGAACAGACGCATCCCCAAGGCGCCTCGCGAGGAGTACAAGAGGAAGGGATTGGCTGAACTCAAGGCCCGACTGGGGGAAGCTCCCGGACAGAAACTACCCTCTGCATGGGCGGAAAAGGCCGTCTGGCAGACGAAATAATACCAACAGGCTACCTGACAGACTTTTAGGGCGCAAAAGGCGGGATGAACGTCCCCCCTTTTGCTTTTCATATTTACAGGACATTCGGAATCCGGATTCTACAGTCCATCTTTCTTGGGTATTTTTTTCCAGGAGGTTACAGGATGAACCCACTTTGGACGCCATCACCCGAACGCGTCAGAAATTCCAACATAATGAGTTTTATTGACAAGGTGAACAAGTCTTTTACCCTCGGCATAACCGGCTATCATGAGTTATACCAATGGTCGATTGATAATAGGGAGGATTTCTGGAAATCCGTATGGGAGTTCGGTGGTGTCATTTCCTCCAGGACCTGGGACACAGTGCTTGAGGACAAACCGGGGATGCTTGGAGCCAAATGGTTCGTCGGATCCAGACTCAACTTTGCCGAGAATCTGCTTCGTTTCCGGGATGACCACACCGCTATAGTCTTCAAGGGAGAGGGCCTTGAGCCTTCACGCATGTCGTACGCGGAGCTATACGACCAGGTTGCCAGGCTAGCTTCATCCCTCAGGAAAGCCGGGGTCACGGTAGGTGACAGGGTGGCCGGGTATGTCCCAAACATTACCGAGACAATTGTGGCAATGCTTGCCACTACAAGCATTGGGGCCGTGTGGTCCTCATGCTCGCCGGACTTTGGAGTCAAGGGCGTCATGGACCGTTTCGGTCAGATAGAACCCAAGATTCTCTTTACTGCAAATGGATATTTTTACAATGGGAAAAGCCATGACTCGCTTTCCAGAATAGTCGATATAGTCAAACAGGCGCCAAGTATTCAGAAAGTTGTAGTCATTCCATATTCACAGTCCAATCCCGACATCAGCGCCGTTCCCAATGGCGTCCTTTACGGCGATTTCATGTCCTCGACATCAGGATTGGAGCTGGAATTCGAGCAGACTCCTTTTGATCACCCCCTTTACATAATGTATTCATCAGGGACGACTGGTCTGCCTAAATGCATGGTTCACGGCGTCGGAGGGACCCTTTTGCAGCACCTGAAGGAGCATTTGCTTCATTGCGATCTCAAGAGGGAAGACAAGATATACTATTTCACTACATGCGGGTGGATGATGTGGAACTGGCTGGTCAGCGCCCTGGCGGTGGGAGCGACTGTTCTTCTATTTGACGGATCACCGTTCTATCCCGACGCCGGCGCCATATTCGACTTTGCTGAAAAGGAGGATATGACTATCTTTGGTACCAGCGCCCGTTATATAGCCGGGATTGAAAAAGCGGGACTCAAGCCCCTGGAACAGTTTAAACTACCAAACCTAAGGCTAATGTGTTCCACCGGATCCCCCCTCTCAGAAGACAGCTTTAGATATGTTTATAGGGATATTAAACCCGACATACAGTTGGCGTCCATATCCGGAGGCACTGACATAGTTTCTTGTTTCGCTCTGGGATGTCCCATACTTCCTGTGTATGAGGGTGAACTGCAATGCAGGGGCCTGGGAATGAGAGTGCTCTCATTTGATGGGCATGGGCGCAGTGTCACAAAAATGCAGGGAGAACTCGTTTGCGCATCTTCTTTCCCGTGCATGCCTATTTATTTCTGGAATGATCCGGATCAGGCCAAGTACAGGTCCGCTTATTTCTCGGTTTTTCCTAATGTGTGGCATCATGGTGACTACGTTGAGATAACCGAGAACGGGGGAATAAAGATTTATGGCAGATCAGACGCAACCCTCAACCCCTCAGGAGTCAGAAT
>CALDNG010000508.1 GCA_937915285.1 uncultured Desulfomonile sp.
ACTGGCCAACACTCTGGATTCAGAGATTACTCAAACACTTGAACTGGTCGGCAAAATCAACTCCTGACCGGATTCTGCCCCGATAACTGCCCCGAACGCCTAGCCCAGAATGAGTCTCTGCGGATCTACCTGGTTTCTGAGGATATTCAATTCATATTCGGACGGTGGCTCAGCCTCGCCGGCGCCGCTGACATCGATTGTAAATCCAGTTTGGTCCTGAACCTGTTGCGCCGATACGCCGGGGTACGTTTTTGCGAGGAACATTTCTTTGGTAGCAGAATGGAATTCCAGTATGGCGATGTTGGTCACAACCGCAATTGGGCCACCACGCATGAAGCCTGCCTTGATTCTTGAATCACCTCCTGTGAGCCATCCAGGGCTTGTCAAATAATCCAGCTTCTCTACAAAGCGCCTTTTCTCGTGCTGCATGAATATTATTACGCCTGAAGCAAGAGACGCAGCGTCACAGGCTCCGCCGCTACCAGGGAATCTGGCAGTCGGCCTGTAATAATTTCCCAGACTCGTTGAGTTAAGATTTCCGTAGCGGTCTATCTGAGCTGCGCCAAGAAAGGCAATAGACCTGAATCTGGGATTAGCCAGAATGGAGAAAGAATCGATTAGACCGGTATTGAGGGATGTTCCGCTCATGACTCTCGGGTCCGCCACGGCAAGTGGCAACTCATCAAGCTCCGGGTCAATCCCTCCGGTTTCGAAGAAGACGACCGAATTTGGAGCGTGAATTCTCTTGGCTACAGTAGCCGCCAGCATTGAAACTCCGGTCCCGGCAAAGAGTATGTCGCCGTCTGAGATCATCCGTCCGGCGCTTATCGCCATCATTTCCAGTTTGCTATATTCCATGAATTTCTGTCCTGATTTCACCTTCGGTCCAGTCCCCGGGCATAACCGAGACTGGGATCTGCTTTTATCCTCAACAGGTCCCTGACTCCAACCTTCTCAAGGTAGGTAATCTGGTCAGGAATTCCGTGAACCCATTCATCGAGATAATTTCCAAACGACTCATCATCCTTGGCCGCCATCTGATACAGCCTCATGTGGGATGGGTCATAGTCATAGAAGTAGTGGCAGGCTGTAGGATGAGCGGCGTATGGCTCGTGAACCACCGCATCTACAAAAAAGGGTGGAAGTGAATTCTGGTCGGGGTCCTGTCTGATGACGTGGCGAGGAAGTATTTCCTCACATGTCACAATCACATGTCGCGATGCCTTGGCCTGTTCAAGATCTGCGAAGGTAAGACCTTTAATCCTGACAGATCCGTCCGTTCCCACGTACTGAGCGTGGATAATGCAAACATCCGGATTGAGGGCCGGTAACAGGATCACTTTGTCTTCCGCTCCGGAGAAAGGATTCTGAACAATCTCAAGTTTTTTATTAGGTGTTTTGCCTCGACCGCGTTCATCGGAACCAAAGCCTTCCATATTCACTAAATCAGTTTGAAAACCTGATTTGGTAGCCATGAATGGCAAACCCATCGAGCCTGCCAGGAATCTCAGGCTCATGTGGTAGTTGGAATAATCTTCAAATTTTATCAAGCCGTTGCAAACCGCTTTGCGAAAGCGAATGCAAGTCGGGGCGAAACGTCCGGTTCCTCCGTAAGCTATTTCAAGACGTTCCACACATCCGGCGCCGACCAGTAGGTCCAAGGCCTGCCCGTGGGAATGACACACGATGTGGAGGTCCTTGCGCCGTTGACGGATGATTTCGCGGGCAAGAAGCATCGGATTTCTGCTGACAGTGAAACCGCCAAGCGTAATCTGATCGCCGTCTTTGACATATTTCGACACTGCCTCAGATGCGCTCATGAGTTTCGTATCTATTGTGTCTCCGTACATTTTTGGGGATCCTCAGGACTTTTAGGACTGGTTGAGACTCTAGTGTCCCGCATTGCGAAACATTGGATACCTCTTGAACTGGAAGAGCGGTGTGCTCTAGAACGTCACACATTCTATAACCGATCCGGCTCAAGGTCAATTTTCACGTTGTTTCAGGGAAATGTTGTCAGGTTAGGATTTATCCCTTAAATTGAGAAGGCGCTGATGATAAAAGTGGCGTAATTTGGCAATCCTTTCGCATTTTGTCAAATATCCTTCATTATCCAGGGAAGATGACACCAATATGGACAGGTTTGAATTCGGAAAAAACTGGAATAGCTTCTTACTCACACTTAACCCCACCCGCATCGAGGTTGCGGTTGAATCCCTTAGGGACATGCTGGAAGCAGACAGCCTGGCAGGCAGGAGTTTTCTTGATGTTGGATGTGGCAGTGGACTTTTCAGTCTTGCGGCCAAACATCTGGGGGCAAGCCAGATAGTCTCCTTTGACTATGATAATGAGGCTGTTGAATGCGCAAGGGAATTGAAAAGTCGCTATTTTCCGTTAGACGAAACGTGGAAAATCGAACGCGGGGACGCACTGGATCAGGAATACCTCGGACATCTTGGACAATTTGACATAGTCTATTCATATGGAGTCCTTCACCACACCGGAAACCTTTGGCAGGCCCTGTCAAATATAGCTCAAACTGTCCATCCGGGGGGAAAACTGTTCATAGCAATTTACAACGATCAGGGATGGGCCAGCAGGGCATGGTTATCCGTCAAGAAACTTTACAACCGTTTGCCGGAGTGGGCCAAACCGCTATTTACGGCAATGTTCATACCTGCCGCAGACGCTCCCTACGTTTTAAAAAACCTGGCCAGGCTAAAAATGCCTTGGGACCATTGGACCAACTATTATAATCGCCGCGGAATGTCTAGGATGCATGACATCACCGACTGGGTCGGTGGTCTACCTTTTGAAGTCGCAAAGCCGGATGCAATTTTCAATCTTTTCAGATCCAGGGGGTTTGTCCTCGATCGTCTCATTACATGCGGAGGTGGACACGATAATAATCAATTCGTTTTCACCAGACAGGCATAGGATAAGGATTGTCGAACAGGAAGGTTGATGCTTGATGTTGCAGGTCTAAATCCCTTGTTCCACAGGCCCAACAATATTGAAGCACAAGACGGACTCACTTAGGTGTCCTCATCCTGAAGTCATGAATTGGCTGGAGGTTCGTTCCTGCGCGTGATTTAGTCTCAGGATTTTGTGACTAGGGAGAGCCTCAAAAAGAAAGGATTGGCGTAAACGTAACGTCCACATGAGATATTCCACTTTGTTTCAATCAATATCTCAGCTATTAAGATAATTATTTGTTAATTTTATATTATTTGACATGGTGTTATGACATTAATTACACAAATAGTGTCATTCTCTTTCACAGGCAAGAAAAGCACGTTAATGGTCTTATGGAATCAAATAGTTTTTTCAGATACTTGTGAATGTGCAAAAAAAAGTGCCCTCAGTGACAATAAATGACGTCAGTCCAATGTATTATCCGTTGAGGGAGATCGGAAGAGCGTCGTGTAGGGAAAGAGTGTAGATCTCGGTGGTC
>CALDNG010000509.1 GCA_937915285.1 uncultured Desulfomonile sp.
AGAAATCACCTACCGGGATTCTGAGTATCCCCAATGGTGTGGCAAACCACTGGATTGAACGTGTGAACTGTGAGGGGGTGGTGGAAAAGGTCAGTATCAATGCCAGCACGATGGCGCAAGTCAGTTTAACTGTGAGAAGGAGGCTATATCGGAGGCTATCTACCCCTATAGGCAACGTCACCCCGAAAACCTCGTAATAGAACCCAGGCGCCGTAAAGACTAGATTAAGACCGAACGTGATCGCCAACATAGGAGCAAAACGCCCGATGTGTTTGGCCCAAATGATGAATGGCGCTTGCGACAGGCACGCTAGTGACAAAATGATCAGCAGGTTGAAGAGCGTGACAGCGGTTTGATCGGACACCATTACGCAATACAAAAAAACCAGAAATGAGAAAGTTTTTGTGCGGGCGTCCAAACCGTGTAGAAAGGAATTCAGCGGTAAATAGCCACCAATGACAGTTGTGTTATCAGGCATGTCTTGAGTTATTTGTCTTATGCGACTAAAAGTTATGCATGTCAGTTAGCCGAGATATCACTTGCTAGATACTTTTGACAAGAATACTACCAATGCTGGAGAACTCTTAATGAAATATGAAAATGATCCTGAGCTTAGCCTTCTTAAAAGAAGCCAAACCATATACCCTGACTCACCGGACAATGCCCTGATAGAGGGTTTTCACAATAAGTTTCCCCAGAGGGATTATGTTATTGAGTTTGATTGTCCGGAATTCACAAGCCTTTGTCCTGTGACCGGTCAACCAGATTTTGCAACTATAAAAATAGCCTATATACCGGACGAAAAGTGTCTCGAATCAAAATCTCTGAAACTCTTTCTGGGTAGCTTCAGAAATGTTGGGATGTTCCATGAGGAGATCACTAACACCATCCTTGAGCATATAGTAAACCAGATTGAACCTAAATGGATACGCGTCCTAGGTGTGATGAACCCCAGAGGCGGTATATCAATACGAGTTTCAGCAGAGTACAGTAAACCTTCCTATAAGGAAGCGCCTCCTGCGTGGGTGTATCAGGACACAACAATTAGAGGACTAGCTTAAGGCCTACAATAGCCATGTTTAGTCGGCCGTGACAAGTCCGAGCAATCTGGATGCGTTTCCGTGAAGCAGTTTTTCTTTTTGTTCCGGGGTTAGCAATGACTTGTCAATGTCCCTCTGATAACGGGCTAACCCTAGCAGAGGATAGTCACTGCCGAACAAAATGTTATTCTCGCCCAGGACTCTCATGCACATTTCGTAAATTCTGGTATCATAAATGAACGGGGCTGCCGCAGTGTCCAGGTATGTTCTGCTCAAGATGGCTCCAATTTCAGGCATCAGGGCATAAAAGAAGATGCCGCCTCCAAAATGAGCCAGGATGAAATCGACCCTCGGGTTCTGACCAATCAATTTGATGAGACCGTCGAAGTCAGTGTAAATCTTTCCCGGGTAATGATGCCCTACCGGTTCATTAACATGCAGCATGACGGGAGATTCATGCCCTGAAGCTATATTGAGGCATTCTTGGAGTGATTTTAGAGATGTCCTGTCCCAGCCGGTGTCGTACATCGAAAGCTCCCCCAGACCACGAAAGCCTGAGCTGAGGGTTCTTTCAGTTTCCACGCACGCCTCTTGAGGATTGTTGAGGCCGAACGTGGCGAATGGAATTATCCTGTCTGAATATCTCAGACTGAATTCAAGCACGGCGTCGTTGTTTTCCCGGTAGAGGTCGGGATCCTTCCATGGAAAACCAAAAACTACCGCCACGGAAATGGAATTCTCATCCAGGTAGTCGATTATTTGATCAGGTGTAGAAATTCTTGCCTTTGGCGTAGAGTAAAGCGCGGCGAAAGCCGAATCTTTTAGGATGAAATCCGAACGATCTACTCTCACCCTGCTTTGGAACAGATGTATGTGACAATCAACAGTCATGGGCCAGAACCTTCATAATAAACGTCTCCGAAAAGGGAAATCATGCTTTGTACAAGATTGCCGCAAAAGCGGCGAACCTCACGACAACCATCTTACGGGCCCGGCTTGACAACGCCCTTTCAATACACAAATATCTTATCGTGTATTTATAGTCAAAATATGCTCTTTAGCATTCGTTTCAACTAAAAAGGTCTATCGAAACATTTTTACTCTTTGAAAGCCTCAGGGCAAAGAGGAATATAATATGGCTGGAAAAGATTTTTACTCTGTACTTGGCGTCAAAAAAGACGCCACCAATGATCAGATCAAAAAAGCCTATAGAAAGCTTGCACGCAAATATCATCCCGATGTAAATCCGGGCAACAAGGAAGCCGAGGAGAAGTTTAAAGAGGTTTCGGAAGCTCATGAGGCTCTTTCAGACCCGGAAAAGAGAAAGATATATGATGAGTTCGGTGAAGACGGACTCAAGTCAGGTTTTGACCCGGAACAGGCCAGACAATACAGGCAGTGGCGCCAGTACGGTGGAGCTGGAAACAAGGGCGCTCAGGGATTCGGTGGATTTTACGATTCCTATTCAGATCAGGGAGAATACAAATACTCCGGTTTTGAAGACATATTTACTGACCTCTTCGGAGGCGGCGCAACGCCCAAAAGTTCCCAGAAGGGACGGGATATAGAAAGCTCCCTTGATGTTGATTTTCTGAGTTCCATCAAGGGTACTACCACGAGAATTAGCATGCAGAAGCAAAAGGCGTGCCCTAAATGTTCAGGAGTCGGCAGGGTAGAAGGTTCCGAAGGACAGGTGTGCAAGACATGCAAGGGAACTGGCCAGACAGGCGTGTCACAGGGGCCAATAAGTTTTAACCGGACCTGCCCCGATTGTGGCGGATCAGGTCGTGCAGGGGATGTATGTCCGGAATGTCACGGTAGCGGCGCCATTCCCACCACCGAGACTATCGACGTGGTTATTCCTGCAGGTGTTAAGGATGGTTCCAGAATACGACTGGCAGGCAAAGGTGAACCTGGCAGGAATGGTGGAGCCCCGGGTGACCTCTACATTGTGACACATGTTGCAAACCACCCGGTTTTCAAACGCGACGGGGATTCATTAAAGGTGGATGTGCCGGTGACTGTTGGGGAAGCCATGCAGGGGGCTGAGATAACGATGATGACACCGACCGGGGCAGTTCAGTTGAAAATACCTCCCGGCACAAAATCAGGCCAGAAGATGAGACTGAAGGGCAAAGGTGTCCCGAACCTTAAAACCAAGGCTCCAGGGGACCTTTACGTAACCCTGAGGGTGCAGGTTCCGGTCACAAATGAAAAAGAGGCCCTGGAGGCCGCTG
>CALDNG010000510.1 GCA_937915285.1 uncultured Desulfomonile sp.
GCCCTGACTTGCTACGGAAAGGCCTCGACAATCCAGGAAGAGATTGGTGACAGTCTGTCGCTTTCACACAACCTGGCTGACTCGGGCAATCTGTTGGCCCGGGATGCTCTCGATTCTTTCGGGAGTCTATCCCCCAAGGAGTCGATGGCGCTGCTGGACGAGGCCGATGCAAAATTTCGGAAGTCCCTTGAGTTGAAGAAAAAGATTGGATCTCCGACTACTGACACCGATTTAAAATATTCGGTTTTCTCGTTACAAAAGAGCAAACTGTTCAGCCG
Source organism: uncultured Desulfomonile sp. (assembly GCA_937915285.1). Taxonomy (GTDB): domain Bacteria; phylum Desulfobacterota; class Desulfomonilia; order Desulfomonilales; family Desulfomonilaceae; genus CAITZA01. The sequence goes on from CALDNG010000510.1 coordinate 279, forward strand.
GGAAGACAATTTGGGTATGGCGAGGGCATCACTTGAGGCTGCCCGACGGTCACTCAATCCCGTGGCAGTTGATGATGCTCTGATGTTTTCGTTCGTTGAGGGGTTACTCACCCTTGAATCCGACCCGGGTAAGTCTGTCAGGGCCTTTCAAGACTTGAACAGCCGTTCCAAATCACTTAACAGAACAAAGTTCCAGTTCCTTTCCAGTTTTGGGCTCGGACAAGCTTATGAGCGTTCAAAAGAATGGAACAAGGCCGAGAAAGCCTACACTGATGCCGTCAGGCTGGCCGAGTCAATAAGGGATACGCTTGAACCTCAGGATAAGACCCGCTTCCTTGACGGTGAGCAGGTTCTAGGAGTCAAGCATGTTCTCCCCTATGAAGGCCTGGCAAGGGTGCGTCTCATGCTGGGAGATCATCAGAAATCCTTTCAGGCTTCGGAATACACAAAAGCCCGGTCTTTTGCTGACAGGCTCTCACAAAGGGTGGAGGGACGCTCTTTTGGGGTTGATGAAAGTCTTCTGGTGGAGCTGGAATCGATCGAGAAGTCAATCCAGAAAACAATGTCGAGATTCCATGCTGCCATGACATCCGACAGTGGGTCTGAATCGACGGCCCACCAACTTGAGAAGAAGATCACCGATGAAAAACGCAGACAGATAGAAGTGTCTGAGCGAATAAGAGATCATAATCACAAGTTCTATGATTTGAAATTTCCGGCGCTGGACAGGACACGACCAATCAACCTGACTGACAACGAAACAGCGCTTGTTTTCGAAGTTACTGATAGCGGTCTGATAATATATTTGCTGAACGGATCAAAAGTTGAAAATAGTTGGATCAAGCAGGTTTCCAGGGCGGAACTGGAAGCGCTGACAATGAAATTTCGCCTCCCGTTTGAGAAAGTCGCTGAACGTGGGATGATAGTGTGTTCGGAGGCCTTTGATCTGGAGGCGGCACGAAAGCTCTACAAGATTCTGTTTGAAGGCCCGGATGCTGCGCTCAAAACCGGACAATTAATCAGGATAGTCCCTGACGAGTGTCTTACATCTGTTCCATTTGAAGCTATTGTAGTGAATTACTCCGGACAGATTTCCCAGAAACGTGGCAGGTGCGTGTTTCCGCAGGTCGAGTTCCTCGGAGACAAATACAGGATTGTTTACTATCAGTCATTGACAGCGCTCAGCCTGTTGAGGGCCGGACAAACCAAGTCATCTAATCTGGACAAAACATTGCTCGTAGCCAACCCGGATTATGGTGGTTTCGACGCAATGGCGCAGTTTGAAAACGGAGTGTGCTGTAACTGGCCGCCTCTGAACGAGACAGAGCGTTTGGTCATGAGCTTCAATGACATGTTTGGTGGTAAGACCGAAAGCTATGTTCGGGAGGAAGCCAGCCTGGACGTCTTTCGTTCGATAATCAGTCCCAAGCTGAATCAGTTTGATTTTCTGGTTTTTGCAACGCACGGCTATCTGGGAAAGACATGTAAGAGCCTTCTTGAGCCTGCTCTTGTAATGGCGGGCGCTCAATCAGATCTCAGCGCATATTTACGAATGAGTGAAATAATGAATGTCAGGATGAATGCTGATCTGGCAGCTTTGGTAGCCTGTCAGAGCGGATTGGGCAAAAGGATTTCGGGTGAGGGGGCCATGTCAATGGGAACGGCATTTCAATATGCCGGGGCGAGGTCGGTCCTTGCTTCTCTCTGGTCGGTAGAAGTGGGAGCCTCAGTCAAGTTGATTGAAGATTTTGTTTACTTCTGGAAAAAAGAGGGACAGACAAAGGCCGAGGCCCTGTTCCAGGCCAGAAAAAGGCTAAGAGAGTTCGATAACCGCTTGTACGAGAACCCTTTTTTCTGGTCGGCATTTATCCTTGTGGGGGATCAGGACTAACAAATAACCCTTGGCCGCGGCTTTAGACCCAAAGCGCCATTTTCCGGCCACAATAAACCGGGTTGCGCTATTACGGCATCCATGGAGCAAGGCGCAGGCGGGACTAGGCCCGCCTTGCCCATTACTATTTCTTGAATTCTTTCAGAACTTTTACCACAGTGTCATTTCGTCTGGACATGGCCCACACCATAGCTGTCCAGCCGTTTCTGTCCTGGGCGTTAATTTCTGCCCCTTCTTCGAGTAAAATTTTAACAATTTCAGGATGCCCTCGATAAGCGGCCATAATCAATGCCGTGTTGCCGTATTCATCAGACGCCTCCAGATCAATTGGAAATTCGAGAAGCAGCTTCACGACTCCGAGGTGTCCGGCACGGGCGGCCCTCATGAGGCTTGTAATCCCGTGATCATCCTTGGCGTTGTAATTGGCGCCCCAGTCCAGTAATTCCCTGACTATCTCGTCATAACCCCTTCTGCATGCCTTGATGAGTGGTGAAGCTCCAAAC
>CALDNG010000511.1 GCA_937915285.1 uncultured Desulfomonile sp.
ATACTCATCGGATTTATTATATGTATTTTCTTCAAGGAACGCTTATACAACATTCTTGCTGACCCTATCCTGGTGTTGTTACCCAAGGACTCTTCCCTTGTTTTTACAAGCCTCCCTGATCCGTTTTTCATACATTTGAAGGTTGCCTTTGTTGTGGGGCTTTTTCTGGCCTTTCCATTTGTTCTTTACCAGCTTTGGCTTTTCATAAAACCCGGATTGCTTGATCACGAGCGCAAGCTGGCTTTGCCCACCATAGTGATAGCTACCATGCTGTTTTATGGGGGAGCGGCGTTCGCTTACTTTGTGGTGTTTCCCGCTGCTTTCTCTTTCTTTCTAGGCTACGAGACAACCGTTCTCAAGCCAATGATAGCGATCAAGGAATACGTTTCTCTTGTGGCGCTGCTCATGCTGGCATTCGGCGCGGTATTTGAAACGCCTGTTCTGATAGTGTTCCTGGGGTTGCTCGGGGTCGTAGACAGCGCGTTCCTCAAGAAGGGGCGACGTTACTTCGTGGTAATAGCGTTCATCATTGCAGCCATTCTCACACCGACTCCGGATGTCGTAAACCAGGTGCTCATGGCTGTGCCGATGCTGATTTTTTACGAACTGGGCATACAAATACTTGTTATACTTGAAAAGAGGCGGCTCAAGAAAGAGGCTCAAGAGGAGGCTGAGCTTGAAAGCAGTGAAAAAGAATAATATGGCGGTGGCAATCAGGCCGGCGCCCACTTGTTTCTGAATTGATTTCCCATTTGGAAACTTTCTTGAAGCAGGGTGTCCATAACTAGAAATTGAACGGGGCTCGGGTCTAGCGACAAGTCGAGTCCCAATTTTTTTTGAATATCCCGGGTGGGAGTTAGAGACTTGTCAGGAACTACTCAATTTATCAAAAGCTCTTACATCAACGTATCACCACGTAGCCGAAAACGATCACAGTTTGCGACGGTGTTGAGGGCGCTTGTCATCAGGGACGTCACCAGCAGGTACCGCCGTTCATCATTAGGCATGTGGTGGGCCTTTCTGCAACCGTTGATCCTCATGCTGCTCTTTAACATGCTCAGGGGATTTGTGAACATCCCGAGTGACGGCATCCCGTATATACTTTTCAGCTATTCGGGGCTTCTGCCATGGACTTTTTTTACAAATTCGGTGGCAGCCTGCGGGCCAAGCATCATAACTAATGCGGAGATCATCAAAAAGATAGCGTTACCACGCGAGGTTTTTCCCCTTGCGGCTGTCACTGCGACCTTGTTTGACTTTGTGATGTCCGGAATAGTGATGGCTATTCTGATGATTTATTACGCGGTCCCGATCGGCTGGGCGCTTCTGTGGATACCGGCGCTTGTAATACTGATGGGCGCAGCCTCGTTTGCGGTGGGGATACTCATAGCGGGATTGGGAACTTTCCGGAAGGACTTCATTTTTGCCACCCCGTTTCTGACCCAGGCATGGCTATTTATTACGCCTGTTATTTATCCCTTGAGTTCGGTGCCTGAGAAGTGGCAATCCATTTACATGCTGAACCCGATGGTTGGTGTAATAGAGGGGTTCAGGTCGGTGTTGCTGAAAGCTCAGACGCCAGCGTTTGAGCCCCTGGCGCTATCAGCTCTTACCACAGCCTTGCTCCTGGGACTGTCATGGCCGGTGTTCAGGAAGCTTTCGGGCTACTTTGCGGATGTGCTGTGATAAAGGGGGCTGTAACAGCGGCTTTATGGGAATCCTAACGGTTGTCATTGCGGCGTACTGACCCTGTGAACAGGGTCAGTTCCGAGGTGGCGCCCAAGGACATTGGAAACACGATCGAACAGTTTTATCGGGAGAGTCTTTCAGAATTTAAACCATGTCAGATGTAACAATAAGAATTGAGGGTTTGTGGAAACGGTATGGTTTACCCGTGCCGGAACTTGTGCGCAAGAGTGTTTTGGCGGCCAAAAAGATTTTTGGCTCAAAAAATGATTTCCTCAACGAAACGTGGGCGCTAAGGGACATAAACCTCGAGGTGCGCAAAGGTGAGACCCTTGGGATAGTAGGGCGAAACGGGGCAGGGAAGAGCACCCTGCTGAAAGTCCTGGCCGGTGTTACGGCTCCCACCCATGGGAAGGTTGAAATATTTGGAAGAATATTCCCGATGATCGAGCTGAACGCCGGTTTGCACATGGAGTTGACGGGCCGGGAGAATGTCAGGCTCCTTGGGGCGGTAATGGGGCTGGCCAAGGACGAGATTGAGGAAAAACTTCCTGGTATCGAGGATTTCTGTGAGCTTGGTAGCTGGTTCGATCAGCCGGTGAGGATGTATTCGAGCGGCATGCTGGGCCGCCTGGGTTTCGGTGTGGCGGTTAACATCCAGAGCGACGTGGTGCTTATTGATGAAACCTTTGCAGTGGGTGACCTTAAATTCCAGAACAAGAGCCTTGCACGTGTCAAGGAGATGCGTGAGAGCGGGGCTACCATATTGCTGGTCAGCCACAGCCTGGAGACCCTGCAGTTTGTCGCAAAGAGGGGCATACTGCTGGAGCAGGGTCAGCTGATATCCGATGGGACATCCCTGGAGGCCATCAACGCCTATGAAAAGCTGGTGTTCAGGTCTGAACAGCAGCGGCTTGAACACCGTGTCAGAAACCGGATATCCAGCGAGGATGTTTACATCTACAATGCGCGTCTATTCGATGAAAACGGTGAGTCTATAAAAGAGGTTATTTCCGGTGAGCCTTTCGGCATTGAGGTTGACCTTCACCTGAATCGTGCGTTGGAGAAGCCTATGTTTTCGATGGGCCTTCTGAATGCGGCGGGGATTCTATGCAAGTGGAATATTTCGGAGGAGGACGGACTTGAGGCTTCGGGAGAGCCCAACCGTTACATCCTGAAGATATGGTATCCGGAAAACCGTCTTGCTAATGGAGCCTATGAGGCTCATTTTGCGACCCGAGACGCAACATCATTCGAGACGCTGGAACGGATAGCTGGTATTGTGAGTTTTGCCGTTGTCGGACCGAAGAGGGCCAGGGGCATAGTGGCCGGGACTTGCGAATGGCGTCTGACACCGGTCCTTGAGGGTGACACCCCTAACGGTAAACCGGCCATTGGATAGGTTGAGTGATGATCGACAGGAACAGGCAATTCTGGGGAAGATTGATGAAGTGGCGCAGCGAGTGCTACAGCCGCTTCGGCGCCATATCCGAGATACCTCTAACATCCTACGAAACCGAGCTTGCCGAATGTCTGCAGGGAAAGTCACGCCTGCTGGACGTAGGAGCCGGCGCTCACAAGCCCATCAAGGCTTTTGTTGAAAGGGCCGGGGTCACGTACTTCTGTCTCGACACAGACCCGGATGGCGTATTTGACTACCGCTCATTTGATGAAATCCCGGAATCCCAAACATTCGACGTGGTCGTAGCCAACCAGGTGATCGAACACATGGGGGTTGATGAGGCTTTCGATTACGTCTACAACATTTTCCTGAAACTCGTCCCGGGTGGACTATTTTTTGCCACTGTTCCCAACGCCGCCCACCCCGTCCGTCAACGAGATTGCACCCACATTACCCCATGGCCGTCAAACGACTTGTACAGCCTTCTCAGAAGCGCCGGCTTCGAGATACTAAGGCTGAGACGTTACAACAAATACCCCCTGACAGACGATCCCTTCAAGAGGTGGCTAGTAGAAACAATATGTCAGGAATTCAGGATAGACTGGTGTGACAGCATCCTGATAACAGGCCAGAAGGGTTGACAGGATGTATTCTTTTCGTTCATTCGCCGTAAACGGAGTGGATTACGGCCAGTTGACAATAGACGGTGTTAAATATGAACTGGAATGGAAGAGAAATGTTACCCAGCCTGATGATGCCCCACGTCTGGTAATCATATCCCATATAACCAATTCCAGGGCCTTTGATCTACTAAAGACATGTGTTGAAGGGGTTCGCAGGTTCACTCCCGAGCCGCATGAACTCTGGGTGGTCGATAACAATTCTCCTGAACAATGGCTGAATCAGCTCAGGGCAATTGAGTCCGTCAATCTTGTGCTTAATAGAACCGAGCCTGTTCCACCGGAAATCAGGGATGACGTTCAGTTACGCGAACAGTTCCATTACGGTAGTTACGCCAATGCCATAGGACTTGAAATAGGGGCCTTCCTCATTGACACGACGGCCAGATACCTCATGACCATGCACATGGATACCGTGCCCGCCAAGAGTGGTTGGTTGTCGTACCTGCGATCGAAACTTAACGAGAAGACGGCAGCCTGCGGCGTCCGTATGGATCATGCCCGCACCAGTGAGGGTGTCCTTCATGTTTTGGGTTACATGGTCAATTTCCAGGTTTTCAGAGAACTCGGACTGAATTTTTTCCCGAGTCTGCCTGATTACGATGTTGGCGATACTGTTACCGTTAAACTGAGGGAAGCCGGGTACGATGTGTTTGCGTGCCGGAACACTTTCCGTGATCCTGAGCTTGTTAAGCTCATACCCGCCGATTCACCGCTACATGATCTCCACGTTGATCGGTCATTTGACGATGACGACGATGTGATATTTTTGCACCTGGGTAGAGGAGTTCGCAGATCAGCCGGTAACCATACCAGGGGAACCAGTCTTGAACAATGGCTTGAAGTGACAGGCGCCATAGTGGGCGCCCGGGTCTGACAAAGAGTCAGACATGCCATAATCCCTCTGAATGACCCAAACCTCCATGAAAACACCCAGATTCATCAATAAAGATAAACCGGTAATGAAGCCAGAACAGGTGAGGGACATATCCTACACGCTGAGGCGTTATTATGTGGACAGGTTCCATGAGGACGTATTCTGCGACCGAGCTTTTTGTGGTGGACTGATCCTTGACCTCGGGGGTAACAGGAAGTCCAAGAGGGGACTGTTCGACATCGACTGTTACGATGGCACTGTTATTTACGCTAACATCAGCGCTTCCAAGTCTCCTGACACCGTTACGGACGCTGAGAGCCTTCCTTTTGCCCCTGCGACATTTGAAACTGTAATATGCTCTGAATTGCTCGAACATGTTTACAGGCCGCAGAATGTTCTCAAGGAGGTGTTCAGAACGCTTAAACCAGGTGGAACCCTATTGGTATGTGTTCCTTTCATGGTAGGCGTTCATGGCGACCCCTACGATTATGGGCGCTATACGGACAGTTACTGGAGAAGAGCCCTCGATGATATCGGGTATTCAAATGTAGAGATCATGGCTCAGGGAGCTTTCTTCAGTGTGGCTTACGACATGCTCAGGGCGCTGGTTTATGGCGCCATCAGCCAATGGGGAACCGAGCGCAGGATTTCAATTGCAATGATAGGAAGGGCCCTTGGATTGTTAAAACTGAAAGCGATTGATCTCGACAACAGGACACTTTCAAGCACAGGGTCTAAAACTCAAGTTTATACAACCGGATTTGGAATTAAAGCGACAAAGAAATGAACAAGATGAAGGTATACCTGACAGGCGGCGACGATATTGGATGGGCGATTGACGAGGACTTGAAACTAGCCCGGCGGTCTCTCGAAGGGATAGTTGATTTCACTGGGCTTGAGGACTGCGATGTGGTCCATAGTGTTTGGTGGGAAGGGCTGAACATGCTAGACCGGCGAGCCCTCGAAGACAAAACCATCGTCTGCCATGTGCCTGCAGAGCCATTCCGCTACCTGACAGTTCCGGCCCATCGTCATGTGATGGATATGGTGGATTTATGGATCACAAGGACCACGCAGGCTAACCAACAACTCAGAAGCATCGATGTGGAAAATAGGCTGGTTCCGTATTCGGTGGATACAGATATTTTCAGACCGTTGGACCGTGCGGCCCCAGATCTGGAATCATTCAGGAATCGATACAACATCCCATCGGATAAATACCTGATCGGCAATTTCCAGCGTGACACGGAAGGGGCTGACCTGTCTGCGCCAAAGCTTGTAAAGGGGCCGGACATCCTGTTGGAAATCATGCGAGGACTGAAGAGACAGGGCCTTGAATTTCATGTTGTTCTTGCAGGTCCACGTCGTCACTGGATAAGGAAGAAGCTTGCCGAATCAGGGATACCTTACACCTTTGTGGGTGGTAAGATTGATGGCGATGATCTGGCTGTGAACTCACTTCCCAGAGAGACCCTGAACCTCCTCTACAACATCATCGACCTGTATGTGGTGTCCAGTAGGTCCGAAGGTGGTCCGCATTCCATACTTGAGGCATGCGGGTCAAAGACGAGGATAATAAGCTCGGACGTCGGCCTGGCCCGGGACAACCTTCCGGAAAAAGACATCTTTCATGCGCCGGACACTGCTGTGAGCCTTATAGAAGCGGACATGAAATCCAATATCCGCAATGAAATTATTGAGGCCAATTATGCCAAAGCGCTCATCAACAATACAGCGGAGGCTTCAAGACCAATTTTTAGGGCTCTTTACGATGAGTTACCGGATATTTTAAAGAAGAGAAGCTCCTCGGGAAAGAGGAGACAGAGAAGGACTGATCTGGCGACGGCGAGTGTAACCGGGGGTGTAGAATCGGGCAAAAAATTCACTGTCGGGCTTTGGCACAGCTTTTTCAAGCCGCCTTACGGAGGTGGAAACCAGTTCATGATGGCCCTGAGAAAGGGACTGACTCAACTCGGAGTGGATGTGAGGGAGAATGAACTCACCGAGGAAATCGACGCATACATTCTCAATTCAATTCATTTCGATGTTGACCTGTTTCTGGAATTCAGCAGGAAGCACCGGCTGAATGTGGTTCACAGGATTGACGGGCCGATACACATGATACGGGGTTTCGATCTTGATAAGGACATGCTTTGTTACGAACTCAACGAAAGATTCGCAGGCGCTACCGTCCTTCAATCCAACTGGGTTTACCAGAACATTGTAAAGCTAAATTACCATCCAGTAAGCCCAACGGTGATACTCAACGCCGTTGATTCAGACATTTTCCACAACAGGGGGCGGATCGGTTTCAGTAAAAAGAGGAAGGTAAGATTGATATCTTCGAGCTGGTCAAACAATCCCAGAAAGGGTGGCCCTGTTTACAAATGGATAGAGGATAACCTTGACTGGAGCCGTTTTGATTATACATTCGTCGGGAATGCCTCCGAAGAGTTCACCAGGATTAAGAGGGTGGAGGCTGTCCCATCTGAAGATCTTGCTGACATGCTGAGACAGCACGACATATATATTACCGCAAGCAAGAATGATCCGTGTTCAAACGCAGTGATTGAAGCTCTTTCATGCGGGCTGCCAACGCTTTACCTCAATGACGGTGGGCACCCTGAGCTGGTTGGCAGCGGTGGTTTGCCTTTCAGCGCCCAAGAAGAGATATTACCGCAACTGGATAGGCTGGTGGACAATTACGAGATGTTCCAGAACCTGATCGTGGTTTCTAAGCTGTCGGATGTGGCGGCAAAATATTTGAGCATAGCCCGGGACATAGCAGTATGAAGAAACACCTCGGTTTGTTCTTTACTAAAGGTGTATCACTCGGGACCTGGGCCCAGGTTGGCAACCTAACCCGTGAGCTGGCCATCTATAAAAGGCTGGTGAGAAGGGGTTGGGATGTAAGTTTTGTCACGTACGGGGATGCCTCCGATCATGAATACTCAGAAAGCCTCGAAGGGATAAACATAGTCTGTAATGAAGAAGGAATCAGTCCTGAAGTTTATGAGGCCGAACTTGTAAATATTCATGGTGAGAGGTTCAAAGAATTTTCCATCATCAAGACCAATCAGATGTATGGGGCGGACATAGCGCTGGGAGTCGCCAAAAAATTCTCAAGGCCGTTCATTGCAAGATGTGGCTACCTGTGGTCTGTGAATTCTGCAAAAGAGAATGGCAGCGACTCGGAAAAAGCGATTGAGGCGGACAGGGTGGAGAGGCAGGCTTTCTCGGAGGCGGACGCGATATCGCTGACGACCGATGCCATGAAGGCAGACGTTGTCAGACGACTACCCCAATGTGAAAGTAAAATCCGCATCATACCCAATTATGTGGATACATCGACATTCAAGCCCATGGACTGTGAAAAAATCCGAAACCAGATCATTTTTGTGGGGCGTATAGCGCCGGAGAAAAACCTCAGCGCCCTGTTTGAGGCGATAAGGCCTCTGGATGTCAAACTGGTAATTATCGGTGACGGACCCCAGAGAAAAGAACTCCAAGACAGATTCCCAGATCTGAGCGACAAGGTTTCATGGCTCGGCAATCTGCCAAATTCGGAGTTGCCTCTTCAGATCAATCGTTCAGCTATTTTTGCGCTTCCATCATTCTATGAGGGGCATCCCAAGGCGCTTATCGAGGCGATGGCCTGTGGGATAGCGGTAATCGGGTGTAATTCTCCCGGAGTAAGGGAAATCATAAGGCATGGTCAGACAGGGTTGTTGTCGGATCCTGATTTTGAGAGTATCAGGTCAGCCATTGAGAAGCTTCTGAATCTCACGGATCTGGCTGATATCCTGGGGGGTAATGCGAGTAAATACATTCAGGAAAGTTTTTCTCTGGATGAAATAGAAAGACTGGAAATTAAAATGCTCTCCGAGGTCAGGCCCTGATCGAATGAAATCGCCGCTCGTCACAGTAATAATGTCGGTTCATAATGGAATGAGGTTCTTGTCTGATGCGGTCAGGAGTATTCTCGATCAGACTTTTTCTGATTTTGAGTTCCTGATCATCGATGATGGTTCGACCGAGCCGGTGGATGACATTATTCTGGGATTCGGTGATTCCAGGATAACCTTCATACGTCAGATAAACCGGGGACTGACACGATCGCTCAACCGTGCGATAGATCTTGCTCTGGGAGATTATCTGGCAAGGATGGATTCAGATGACATCAGTGAGGGGACAAGGCTTGAAAAACAAGTGGAACAGATCATGGCCAACCCGAAGCTGGACATGGTCGGGACATACTTTGACATAATAGATGAAAACGGCGCCTTGATACGTTCCAAAATATTGTTGAACGAACCGCTTTATCGCCTCTGGAGACTGCAGTTCCACAACAACTACGCTCATGGCTCGATGCTCATGAAAAAGTCCGCAGTGCAGCGGGCCGGAAAATACGATTCCCGACTGAAATACGCACAGGATTATGACCTCTGGAGCAGGTTGTCAGACAGGGACAACACCGTCATGATCCCTGAGGCGCTTTACAGATACAGGCTTATCAAGCACAGTGATCAGGCCTCGGTAAAGAACTATGACGATCAATTGAACGCCGCGGTCATGATCAGTAACAAAAGTCTCAGGGCGTCGAGACCTGATTTGACGGATGAGGAGCTTATTCATGTGAGATCGGTCTACTGGAATTTCCAGTTACCAATCGTGTCAAAACAGGGTATGCAGCTTATACCGGGTTTGTTTGATGGATTCTGCATGAGATATGGTCTCGATGAGTTTCAGAAGGCAGTCCTTTGGGAATTTGTCCAGAAAGACCTTACGGTGCGCAAGGCCTGCGACTCCTTCACAAATGACTAATAATGAAATGAGGTAATATGCAATGAAAATGAGGATATTTTCGGACTATGTCTGACCGTTTTGCTATATCGGCATGGGTATTGTCGAAAAGCTGAAAAAAGAGTTCGATTTTGAGGAGGAATGGATCAGTTATGAGCTGCATCCTGACACTCCTGAAGCGGGTGTAGCTATCACTGAAAGGTTTCCGGATCTTAACCTGGCCAAATTTCGGGCTGGCCTGAATTCCAAGTCTGAACAGTACGGTCTGAGGTTTGGCAATTTCAGCCACATATCGAACTCAAGGATTGCCCTTCAGGTTGGTGAATTGGCCCGGGAACTCGGGGTTTACAACACCTACCATGACAAGATATTCGAGGCTTACTTTGTGGACGCCCTGGATATTGGCTCTAAGGACGTAGTCCTTTCGGTGGCCGGTAAATCCGGAATAGAGCGACACCTCGTGAATGGAGCGCTCGAATCAGGTCGATTCCTGGAGAAGCTTGAACAGGCGCGCAAGGAAGGCTCTGAACTGGGTGTTACCGCAGTTCCGACTTTTATTATTGATGGTAAAATAAAACTAGTTGGCGCATTACCTTACGGCAGATTCAGAAAAGCTTTGCTGGAACAGCCAGAATAGCGCTGTTGCGAGCTAGACTACTCTGTGGCGTCTAGGAAGGATGCAAAACAAATGTCTTGAATTACTGAAAATTCGTCATTAATATTAAACGTTTTTGTTGATCTGAGCTAAAATTGGGTTTAATTAAGAAAAATCAGTTAAAAAGCATCCTGAATTGGAACAATAAACATACAAATTGTCATATCGTCAAAGTGCAATGCTTCATGTTAGACGCTTTTGAGGAGGTCTTAGATGTCTAGTCCAAGCTTAGTAAACAGGCTGGGCTCATGGTTCAAAAGGGCTGATTCCAGGTCGGAAGGCTCCGAATTCTCTCAGCTCAAAAAGAAGGTTCACGAATTGGAGAGGGAACTCGAATCCGTGAAGAAAAATGGTTCGAACGGTTCATCCAAATGTGGCTCAATGAACCTGGCAGCCGGACATGGGATATTGGACGAGGCTGAATTAGGCGCTCTGAGAGAGGAAATAGAACTACTCAGAAATGAGATGCAAGAGAATATAGCGGCAATTCACAGGCTGGAAATTCTGACATTATCCAACAGGATCGATTTGCTGAATGAGTTTGGAAAAGCATTGCCACCAACTTTTGCCCGTAGGACAAGGACTTCGAACAAGCCCAAGGGATTCAGCTTCGGGATAATCACCAACGGCCAACGACCGGCAAAACTCTTTAAACTGATTGACTCCATCCGTTTTCAACGCATAGCCTCGGACAGGTTTGAGATATTGGTCGCGGGTGTGGTGGATGTCCTGAAGAATCAAGAGGGCGTTAGCCTGTTTCCAATGGAAGAAGCTGCGGCTCAGGGCAGACTTGGGGCCATGCGAAACGTGTTAGCCAGGAATTCGAGGTTCAACAAGTTCGTGAGCCTTGATGACGATTTCCTGTTGCATCCCAACTGGGCGCTTTCCGTTGATCAGGTCAAGGACGACTTCGACCTTGCCACCGGAATAATAGTAAACCCTGATTTGTCGAGATATTGCGATTGGGTGAACATAATCGAGAATTACACATTCCTGAGGACCTACGACGAAACCTTTGATAAATGCCAGTATGTTACAGGCGGTTATGGCATCTACAAAGACTTTATCTTTGAAGAACACCTCTGGAATGACAGCCTGGGATTCTATCAGGGAGAAGACGTTTCATTTTCAAGAAAGCTCTTTGATTCGGGATTCCAGTTAAAATTCATTCCCAAGGCGATAGTGATGCACGATGACGAGAGATATCGACAGAAAGGATACGGGGTGGTGCGGCTCAAATCGGCCAGAAGCGCCATTTCGGACCCGAACCTCGCGCTCAAGATGGAAAAACTCTGCCCTAGAACCCTTTCCTGATTAGTTCCCGATTTGGAAATGAAAAAGGCCCGTTCGGATAATTCCGGCCGGGCCTTTTTTTGTATCAGCAGTTATTGCTATTACTGGAAAGGGAATCAGATAAGTCCCATGCCCTTCAGGACGGAAAGCATAATGGCTGCCGCCATAACTGATCCGACCTGACCGCCTGTGTTGGCGCCCATTGCGTGCATGAGAAGGAAGTT
>CALDNG010000512.1 GCA_937915285.1 uncultured Desulfomonile sp.
TCAGCCTTTTTGTACGCCTCTGCCAGAATGATTTCCTTTTCCTTGTTTGCATTGGCCCGGATTTCCCTCGCTTGTTCCTCGCCCTCAGCCCTGTATCTCTTTGCGATACGCTCCCTTTCGGCTTTCATTCTTGCAAAAACGCTGTTCTGAACCTCCTCGGGCAAATCGACGCGCCTAATTCGTACATCTATCACCTGGATGCCGAATCGTTTGGCCTGTTCCTCTGTGCCGGCGGTAACCTGCGCCATAATACGTTCACGCTCTTCCCTGATAAAATCCTTGAAATTATGGTTCGCAATTTCCTGCCTGACTCTGGCGAAGATGATGTCATTCAGGCGAGCAATAGCCCCCTGATAATTTCTCACTGTCTGGTAAAAGGTTAGTGGGTCAGTGATGAGCCACCTGGACACTGTGTCCACTGTCAGCCTTTTCTTGTCCAGGGTGATGTATTCAGCCGGTCTGGCTTCAGCAGCCAGAATCCACTTCTGAAATAACATCAATTCCTGAATGAAGGGATATTTAACGTACAAGCCCGGTTCACGGATGATTCTTACGGGTTTACCAAATTCAAGAATGAGTCCCTGTTCCCATTCCTGAACAATGAACACAGCCTGACTTGCCACAAACACTATAAAAAAAAGCGCCGCCAGTAATTTTGTCATGTCCGGTCAATGCCTTTCTATTATTTCTGGTTTTCCTTGGCAGGAGAAGATTGCCGACCCGGAACTGCCCCGGAAGAATCTGAAATAGGCAGTAGCGGCAACAGCTTTGATTCTGGGGATTCTAGAACGAACTTCCTGGTCTTGGGCAGAAAGCGTTCAACACTCTCAAGATACAATCTCTCCCTGGTGACCTTGGGGGCTTTGGAGTATTCCTGTAAGATCGAGACGAAACGCTGCACATCACCTTCAGCCCTGATTACACGTTGAGCCTTGTAGGCCTCAGCTTCCCGTATTTCCTGTTGTGCCTGGCCCCTGGCCTTAGGCAGGACATCCTCCTGAAAACCGTCCGCTTCCTTTATCAGACGCTCCCTGTCTTCCCACGCCCTCACAACGTCGTGAAAGGCCTCCTGAACCTGGGATGGTGGGTCAACTACCAATAACCGTGCCTGGGTCACCTGGAGCCCCGTATTATAAGTGTCAAGCAGCCTTTGTAGATACGCTTCTACCTTAGTCTGTATCTCCATCCGGCCACGGGTCATCGTATAGTCTATGGTATTTTCACCTACAACACCTCGGAGGGCGACTTCAGCCGAAGCCTTGAGCGCCGCCTCCGGATTGTCACATCCGAAAAGGAATTTTACGGGATCCTGAACCCTGTATTGAACGAACAGCTGAACGTCAACAATGTTTTCATCGCCTGTAAGCATTAGTGACTCGGCCGCTATGGCCCTGGTACGATTAGCATCGGAACGGAATCCGATCTCGGCCCTTCTCACTTTCGCCGTATCGACCACTATCTGGGTCATGAACGGTTTGGGAAGGCGGTACCTTAATCCGGGTTCGGTCAAAGAATGCACCTTGCCGAACATCAGCACGATGCCTTTTTCACCCGGACCAACTACGTAAAGACCAGATAATAGGTACAAAACGATGAGAACCAGCGCAATGGCGCCAATTCCCCATCCCTTGAGGAACCTGTTCATGATGGCCTTGATGTCTTCAACGCCCTTCTGCAATTCCTTGACTGCGTTGTGTTCAGGTCTAGGTCTAAATTCAGACATTGCCCCTCCAATGTACATACGTCTTAATAATATATCTTAAGAAAAACCCAAAATCAAACCGACTCAAGATGTTACAACCAGAATGCGATGTGGCTCGTCGGAGATGTAATGAAGTCAGATTGGGAATCCGTAATCGGTCAGGATAGGTGGGGTAAGCTAGGAATGTTTGAAGCAAGTGAAAGGGGCGACGCATCGCCCTTCTCACTGGAAATATAACATTGGCGATCCTGGAAAAGTTCGAAAAAGTTAAATCTTCTCACCTCTGCGCACTTTTTCCAAGGCAGAGTTCAACATATTTCTGGCAGATTCGCGCTTCTCCTGTGTCTCGTAACGCCAGGCGTCAATCTTCTGTATGGCTTCACTTTCCCAAGGTAACCACGTCGAGTTGTCACGATTTCTGATGGATTTTTCGAGTTCCTTAGGAATGGGAGGGGTTGAAGATTCATCATAATGGGTTTCAAGTTTTCTCATAAACTTGAATAATAATTTCATTTCCTTCTTCGTTAAGCGCCTCTCCGTCTCCTCCTCTCCAAATAATTCCCTTCTGAGAGAGGAATCGTTTTCCACCTTCAGTTCCTGTATCAACTTTTTTAAGTATTTGAAATTAGAAGTAAAATCAGGCGCTTCAGGACGGGCCTCCAACAGGACGTGCGACGAACTCTGAGTCATGTCTAACTCCTTCATATTCACCCAATAAGTACCAAAAATGGTCTATTTTTATTCAACAGAAATCTAAAATAGAGGGAAACCGATTTATTGCCAGCAGTCCCAATAGCTTATTTTGCTTGAACTTTGGGCCTGCGGCTAAAATCGTGAAGGAACTTAGTTCCCTCAAAAAGGGCTCCTATCACCCGTTGCTGAGGTAGTCAAGAAATTAATGCTAACTACAGGCTAATAATTTTCAGATAAAGGGAACTATTACGCGATCAAATGGTCGTAGTTTCCCATAAAAGCGCGATTTAAACGCGTTAAGGGGAGGATTTCACCATAAGCGCGTGAAGAGCGCGAAATACGCGAATTAATAATACGCGCGTACCCGAAGTGTCTCCGTTTGCCTACATTCCGAAACTCGGCGCCCACAAAATGTTGAGAAAAAACCTTTGGCTGAAATGATAACTCTGAATTCCATCTACGGTTTTATGGGTTCTGGATATATGCTAGATTGATACACGTGAATTGACTGAAGAGAAATTAGCGGGAATTCTTTTTGATGGAAATCATCTCCCAATTTTTTGCTCCAGCTCTGGTTAAGGTTCTGACGGTTTTCGCTGCTCTGCTTTTGCTCAACAGAAAGCTTCCACTTTATTCCTGCCTCGTTTTTACCAGTGTTGCCTTAGGGTTGTGGATGAACATGGACATCCCATCCATTGCTCGGGTCATGGCAGTGGAGGCATTGGCGCCACCGACACTCATTCTGGCGCTGGTAATTACCTTAATCGTAGTTTTCAGTGGCATGCTCAAACTCTGCGGTAGACTTGACTCAATAGTTGCATCTTTGAGGGCCTTGTCTTCCCGGGCCAGCGTGTCTCTCGCAATGGCGCCTGCCTTGATAGGCCTGCTCCCAATGCCTGGTGGAGCTGTATTTTCAGCGCCAATGGTCGAGTCTGCCTTGGGTGGAGTTCGAATAAAACCTGAGCTTAAATTGGTGATCAATTACTGGTTCAGGCATGTTCCTGAATTTGTGTGGCCTCTTTACCCCGGGTTCATACTTTCATTGACCATTTTTGGGCTGGAGGCTTGGCGTTTGACCATGTTCCAGATTCCCATGTCAATCGGAGCTGTCGCCGCTGGACTACTTTTTATAATTCCGTCCATCCCTTCGCACGTGGACCAGACATCGGGGCGAACCAGTGGCGTATACCGTGAATTTTTACGTGAGATAATGCCCATCACGATCGTCCTGGCGCTAATGTTTGGTCTGCAGGGCCTGGCTGAGGCGTTCCGGCGTGTCACTGGGAATCTCGTGCCTCTGTCGCAGCATCTGAGCATGACCGTGGCCTTGTTGGTTGGAATTGCGTATCTGAAGTTCTCGAATCAAATAAGGCTTGCCCAGATTAGGTCCATTCTGTTCGGCTCGGGCATTATGCCGATAGTGCTCACGGTGTTTGCAATAATGGGGTTCAAGGGTGTTCTGGAAGAATCCCATACGATCGGTCAGATCAAGGCCGAACTTCAGGCCTACAGTATTCCGGAGACTTTCGTTATTGCCCTGCTTCCGCTGATTGCCGGAATGGTCACCGGGATCGCTGTCGGTTTTGTTGGTTCATCCTTTCCTTTGGTGGCTACATTGATGCCTCCTGATCACAACATGATGCCGTACGTAGTTTTGGCCTATGGTTTCGGTTTCATGGGAATGATGTTATCACCGGTTCATCTCTGTTTCCTCGTTACACAGGAATACTTTCACACCAACGCACTTGATTCATACAGACAGTTCTGGAAGCCGTCAATTTTCATGCTGGCATGGATTGTGGCCGTGTTCCTGATTTACAGCGAGATGCTCAAATAAATATTGATAGCCAGAATCTAGGGCGCCTGGTTGTATGAATCGGGGGATGTTGCTCGATCTTTCGTCGGTTTGCCCTGATCTGTAAGACATTTTTGTGGCGAGAACAACAGTTTTTAAACACCTGGCGCTCACTTGCCGAGCGAATCCGGAGTTCACGAGATGAACCTTTATTGAAATATCTCGACGTAGAGGATATGTTAAACCGAAAACAGTGGTTCAAAGGACAGCAGATTGACTGCTGATTTCAAAGCGCTCCGGATTTACGGAGGCTTTTGTTTTCATCACAGGGGCTGCGCTCTCACCGCAGAACCATCAGGAGCAAGAAATGGCCTGGAGCGATCAAAAGGAAAATATCGCAAGCGAAATACTCAAACTACTCTATGAAGCCAGAATGATACGAACTTTTTACAGGGATAGACCTGAAGGCTGGACTCTTATGTCAGGGATCTACAGCCCCCTATACATTCAACTTCGCCCATTGTTGTCGTATCCGGAAGTTTTCAGGCGGGTATGCGAGGCCATGTGCCATCTCATAAAAAATGAGGTTCCACAGATAAGCAAACTGGTAGGAATTGCCATGGCAGGAGTTCCGCTGGTCGCAGGAATGGCTGTTGCCGGTGGAATGCCGGCGACATTCACACGTAAAATGGAGAAGGTAAAATCGGTCGATGACTTCCGGACTATAATTCAAAGTTACGGTGAGCATGCTCTTATTGAGGGCGAAATCGATGATAACGATAATCTGGCCCTAGTGGATGATCTAGTGACCAAATTCGATAGCAAGTTGATAGCCCTTGAACAGGTTAAAAGT
>CALDNG010000513.1 GCA_937915285.1 uncultured Desulfomonile sp.
CAGTGGCTCAATTTCGGGGCGCCCCACATGGAAAAACGCCTCAGGAGCGTCACTGTCATCGGGCAAAGCCTCTCCGCTCCCGTGCATATCGACATATTTACCGACGGGATGGGCGTCTCTTCGGCCTCCCTGGAATTCCAGGGACTCCTGACCACCGGGAACGGCTCGTTTAAACGTCAACGTCTCTCCCTGGATGTTGCAGGAAGGTTCTTCAGGTTTAGCTTCAAGTTCCAGGCGCCAACCGTCATACACGGTCTCCATGCAGGCTTCTCAACCATAAGGGAATGGGGGCTCAATTGAGAAACGACGGGCGATATACCGCCTATCATGTGTATCAGGGACTGGATTTTTCCGAGGCTAACCGGGCCTCCACCATACCGTACAAGACTGAGGCCCTCAAGTGCGCTCACTCCCAGAGGGGTTACCTCTTCCAGTTCGATTCCATGCCCGAGAGGAATCACTTCGACGCAGCAAATACCTCATGCTGTGATGAGCCGGTGATGAATTTCGCCAACAAACCCCAATACTCCGCAGCCTCAAAACCCATGAAGGCACGCGATTGCCGCAAGAATATCAGGGTTCAGGGGTGTGAGGCTCTCGAAGTAAGCTCGGATGAAATGACTTCCATCTGCGCATCAGACTCGCCCAAACCCGGCAGGATAAGGATCAGATGCCCAAGGCTATGCCCGGAGTTCTCGGGCTTGCCCGCAGGAGAAACCCTCTCCGGGCGCCACGGCGTGTTCAGGTCCATCGGTATGGAAGCCGGGGACATCATGATACTGGAATATACGCCCCATCAGGATATCATGGATAAAATCCATGCCGCCTGTTCAGGAACATCTACACTCACAGAGAGCTTTTGCGGAGGCTACTCAATCGAATTCACGGTGAGCGCCGGGCTGGATTTCCCCGGAGGATGCGGTTGCGACTGCTGCGGCGAAAAGGGTGTGTTTCCCCCGCCAAACCTATCCATTACAGCCCCCGATTCTATCCCCGCCAACTGGGGAAATGCCGTCAACCCCGCTTCCACGATCATCGCCTCATCTGCCTGTAAAGGGGCTGAGATAACCGCCAGATTCATAGGAGTAAACGGCGATGGCCCGGTCTCATGGTCCTCTCCAACCGAGTATGTCTCGGACGGATTAACCAGGTATGTTACGCGTGCGCCCGTCTCGGTAGGCGCCGCGTCCAACCCGGCCTGCTGCGGTGGCTTCATCGAATGGAAATCCTCGGATGGGTGCGGGTCTCTAGCCACAAAAACATCCCGTGTTATTCCGCAACTGTCCGCGGTCAACATTTCACCGGCAAGCGGATCAAGGCTCACTAACGCAGTGATTTACGATTTCAGCGTAAGCGGCGTTTGCAGCTTTGCAGACTCAGCGGCCCTAAATCTATCATCCGTTTGCCTCGACAACACCCCAGGACCTCTCAACCTATCGGACGGCTTTCTAAAAAGGTCGTTTACCCAGGCGCTCAGCCTCAACCCAACCCCACAATGCTCCGCCTGTTGCGGAGCAGGTTCAATAACCCTGAGTTTCTCCAATGGCTGCGGATCAACCGGAAGCGCGACATATACAGTCGGCCGTCCATTGAGTTTTGGGGCCTCAACCCTGGTGGCGGGCAAGCAGTTCAGGTGCGCAAGATATTACGTTATGGAGCCGTCCCCAGGATATGTTTACGATATTGAAACGGCTTCAATCTTCTGTGATGGTCACGCAGGGCCGTATACCAGGGCATACTGGGGGTCCTATCCCACAGCGGACGCCTGCGCCTCGATGATCAACAGCCATCAGGCCGATTTCATCAAGTCGCAAACGGCCAGGCAGGGTCTCAGCGATCCTACGGCCTGCCTCTTCTTCACCAGTAACGGCCAGTCGGGAATGAACCTTGTCTCCGGATTATTCAGCATCCTGGACAAATGCTGTCACCCCTCGTGGAGGGATGTCACGTGGATTAACCGCATCGATCCCCAAAAATGCTGTCCCAATTGAGGTCTGAAACAATGTCATCACAAGGCGCTTCACTATCAAGCTATGTCGGTTTCCTGCATTACCTTGGTAACTGTATATCAGTGTCAGGGGGTGTTCCGGTTGTCAGCGCAAAGTGCCCGGAATGCGGCTCAACCTGGTCCGTCTGGAAGACCCTTTGTCCCTCTTCAGAAGATTACGAATGCGGTTACCGGTCAATATGGAAATGTGAAAACCCCGACTGTGGGGAAATGGAACTCAGATGAAACTCTCAGGAGGCTATATCAATGGCTTCAGGCAATTACCAGGCCCTCGATTATGAAAGCATTTTCGGACCCAATCCATTCTCCGAAAAGAAAAATGAGATAGACCGGCTTATCGGGGAGTTGAAGGAAAAAATTTCCCGTAACACCCCGGGGGAATTCCAGGGGATGGACGACCCGAATGTCCAGAATTACATGAATTCAAGCCTCGGATCGCAAAGGAAACTGCTCGGTGAATATGTTAAGGCAGCCGCGGGGGCTGGCATAAAGCGTGGTGGTTATGGAGTGATGGGGGCCCCAAGGCTCGATTCGTCGCTCACGTATTCCGCGCTTCAGAGCCTCGCCAGGGATTATTCAAAGAGACTTGATGAAGCCATGTCTTACGGCATTGAAATGAATGACTCCGAAAGGACCCGTTTCCAGGCGGACATGCTGAACCTGCAGAAACTCCTCAATCTCCAGAAGGACTACTTGAGCGAGGAGTCTGACTGGAAGGAAAAGCTTGCCCGGACCATCCGTGAGGACTGGGAAAAGCAGGTTCAGTGGGCGCGTGAAGATGAAGCGGCAAAAGGCGCCTCCCAGGAGCAGCAGGCCAAATACCGCGCCGAACAGATCAGGGCAGAGACCGAACTGAGAAAACTGCAGCAGGAAATAAACGGCAAACTCCAGGATGAAGCTGCATGGAACAGGCTTATGAGCAAGGCCAGCCTCATAAATTCTGTTGGACAGTTCGGCGCAGGCTGGACCACAGCCGATGACTACATGCTCAAAAAGCTCGTAAAATAAATAACTAAGCCCTAATATGCATCTTTTTTTATTTAGACGTTGACAGTTAAAGTTAAGCCAATATTATGTAGCTCACATATTAAATAAAAACCCTATTAGATATCTGCTGGCTATAATGCCTGTTATATGGGAGGGCATTACTAATGAAAGTAAATGGTATTAGTCGGTCTAATTGTTGATAATCAACAAATTATTGAAAACATTAGGAGTTAATTTATGGAAGAGAAGAAGCCCGACTTGAAGTTACTATCCAACTGGATTGATAAAATCCACAACGCGCTTTCCAACCTGCGTCGCGGTCTGGTGGATCTGGATGACGCGGCCGCGCTGGCCTTATTCATTGAACTTGAATTGGCAACCCTTTCCAGGATGCTCATGCTACGCAAGTCTTTGGGCATCCCTTATGACTGGCATGAAAAGAAATGAGAACTCAATAGGTTTTTGTTCCAGGTCTTCATGTCTTCATCAATTATTAAAGGAGGATTTAAATGGATCGTTCGAAAATGACTTGTGAGAGGTGCATAAACTTTGACGGTGACAATTGCCGTCTTGAGCCTGTCTCCATAAGGATTCTGGCCCCGGTGGATCATTGGTGTTCCAGAGGTGTGTGGCTCTCCTGGTCCGAAAAATTCAAGGAATACGACGCCAATTACTGGGGTGACTGGTATTCCGAAGAGGAAGCAAAGAAGTTGAACGAGAACTAGAGATCTGATGTCCGTAGGGAAAGATACCCGGAAACGTTTGTTAAAGGGCCCGGAAAATGTCCTGCCGGCGGATGAATGGTATGTTGACCAGATGAATGTTCAACTTAGCCGTCTGCAGGATTCCGGGCTTTCTCCTTCCTCAGCCCTGGACCTGATCACATCTCTGATCATGGAATCCGTAACAGCGGATAAGTCAAAGATAGAGAAGCTCAAGATGATCGACAAACTCCTCAACACTGCCCGGGCCCTTATGGAGACCAGCATAAAACATGAAGAGACTGCCACCATTCGTGGCCGTCTTGAAAGCCTTGAGACCCGACTCGAGAAGCTTATCAAACCCCCTGCGCGCAGGTTCAGGTCAACCTCGACCCGACAGACCCTGAAGCAGGATACCGCCTGATAGACGCTCCCATCCCGAACTTTTTCACGCTCCTTTCATCCCGTCAATGAAGCGGCTTTTGCGCAAGAACCACGGTGAACCATGCCTCCGTCAGCCTCGCCCGGAACCATTGCCTCGCTTTCTTCCCGGCTTGACCGAATCTCAGCCGCCCTTGACCGTTTTGAGGCGGCGAAGGACTTCGTTAAAACTGATTTGTCTTCGTTCATCTCCCGGCTGAAAATAATAAGCAAGCGTGGGGAGCTT
Organism: uncultured Desulfomonile sp.; assembly: GCA_937915285.1. Taxonomy (GTDB): domain Bacteria; phylum Desulfobacterota; class Desulfomonilia; order Desulfomonilales; family Desulfomonilaceae; genus CAITZA01. The sequence goes on from CALDNG010000513.1 coordinate 4,364, forward strand.
GTATCGCTGAAGATCAACAGGTCGCAGGAGATCATCCTTGAGAAGATCATGGAATGCCGTGAAAAACGTCGCCCTGCGCGCTTCATAATCCTAA
>CALDNG010000514.1 GCA_937915285.1 uncultured Desulfomonile sp.
GTGGGTTCAACGTTGATTTTTGTCATGCCGTGGCGGCTGCAGTGCTTGGAGACGCCAACAAGATAGAGTTCATTCAGCACACTACCTCCATGCGCTTTCCGCTCCTCCAGTCCAGAAAAATTGATTTGCTTGTCAGCAATACTACCTGGACACTCGCTCGTGAGGCATTGTTAAAATTACAATTTCCGGCTGTCTTGTTCTACGATAGTCAAGCCTTCCTCGTTCGGACGCCATCAGGCGTTACCGAAATCGCCGGGCTCAACGGAGCTAACGTGTGCGTGGATAAAGGCTCCAGAAGCGCTTACACCATGGCAGATTATTTTCTGGAACGAGGGCTTTCAGTAAATCCGGTAGCGATAGGCTCTGCTGGAGAGATGGCAGCAGCTCTCCTGGACGGACGATGCACTGCCTGCTCCGGACCTGCGTCAAAACTCGCCGCGCTGCGCACGCAGATGGCTAGTGGTGGAGTTCAGGATGTCAAGATTCTGCCCGATGGCATTTCCAAAAATCCGCTATGTCCTGTCGTATTGGGAGAAGATCTTGAATGGGCGACCATCGTCCGATGGGTATTGTATGCGTTGATCCTGGCAGAGGAGCACGGTGTGACGAGGGAAAACCTTGATTCTGCAACCGTGCAGAAAAATGTCAGGGTTTTGCGGATGCAAAGAGGAGAGCACGCAAAGCTCGCAAAGGCCATTGGCCTTCCGGTTGACTGGGCCGTTGTGGCCGTGAAAGCAGTGGGCAACTATGGAGAGATGTTTGAGCGCAACCTCGGGAGCAACAGTCCTCTCAATCTGGAGCGAGGTTTGAACCGGCTTTGGAATGACGGAGGCTTGATGTTTTCCCCACCGATTGAGTAACGGGAACTGGCATGTCGGATTTACAGATCTATCTGACTCTGGTGACTTTTGCGGCGGTCATCGCTGTTATTGCCTTTGATTTAATTGACATGGTGGTGGCGGCCATGCTCGGTGTTTGTATCCTTCTGGTTGCAGGGATACTGGGGGAAGATGATCTGGTTGCAGCCTACCGAACGGCGCGTGGTCCTATTGCCCTGCTTTTCGGCGGTATGGTTGTGGCGCGGGTTCTTTCCAAGACCGGCTTATTCGAACGAGTGGGCAATTTATTCCTGCGTGCTACTGGTGGGAGCGGTAAGCGTTTCCTGTTGCTACTGTTGCTGCTGGTTGCCGTAACATGCTCAGTGTTGCCTAATGCCACGACGGTTATTCTCCTGGCCCCGGTTATCATTCGAGTCTCTCAGGAACTTGAATTCGATTTTGTCAGTCCGATGATACTGACTGCCATTGTAAGCAATTCTGCAGGAATGCTCACGCTGGTAGGTGATCCTGCCACATTCCTGGTGGGCAATGCCATTGGGATGACTTTCAGCCAGTACTTGCAGAAAATTAGTCTAGGAGGCCTGCTGGCGGTTCTGACGATAATGCCGCTCCTACCGTTCCTTATGCCAGAGATTTGGCGAGCCCCTGTCAAGACTAATATCAAGACGGTCGAGACTCGTATTGAGGACCCGTGGTTTGTAGTGCTGGCCACTTCCGTCTTAGCCTTGATGGTAGGTCTGTTCTTCATCGGGGAGCACCTGCCAAATCCTATCATGCCTCCTGCTGTGGCCATAATCGGAGCGACACTGGGGCTGCTCGTGATCTACGCCGTGCGTGTAGAGTCACCAGACAAGGTCATACGTGATGTGGACTGGAAGACCTTAATTTTCCTCAGCGCAATTTTCTGTCTTGTCCAGGCATTTTCAAAAACCGGTCTGCTTCAGGGCATGGGTGTAACCATGAGCTACTGGTTTGGTAGCAATTTCTTGTTCGTGGCGCTTGCTCTGCTTGGCGGTATCGGGTTCATGTCATGCCTGCTGGCTAACATCCCGGTTGTTGCTGCGGCACTGGTAATGACCAAAGGTTACTTTGTCGTCGTAGACGCAGTTCCGGAGGTGGCACTGGTCCCGGGATTTACCGACTGGCCGACTTCGACGCTGCCTGTGTTTGTAGCATTGATGTTTGGTGGAACCTTGGGCGGAAATGCCACTTTGATCGGCGCTTCGGCAAACATCGTCGGAGTCGGGATATGCGCCCAACACGGTCATCATGTGAGTTTTGGGCGATTTCTGCGCTTCGGCGTCCCCGTAACTGTGACGCAACTCGGGATGTCCGCTCTTTATGTAATAGGGCTAGCATGGCTCATACAATAGTGTGGGAAACCATATGGACTTAAGACAAGGTCCCCCACGTGTTCATGTTTTGGCCAAACCGACCGGGTCGATTTGCAACCTTAGTTGCACTTATTGCTTCTATCTCAAGAAAAAAGTTTTTTACCCTGATAGTCATTTTAGAATGACAGATCAGCTTCTGGAGAAGTACATCTGTCAGCTCATTGAGTCTCATCGAGTGGATAAAGTGACGGTTGCCTGGCAGGGAGGTGAGCCAATTCTCATGGGGCTTGGCTTCTTTGAGCGGGCCATCGAACTGCAGGAAAAATATCGTCGGCCTGGGATGGTTTTCGAGAACACTATCCAAACGAATGGCACCCTACTCGATGACGAATGGTGCGAGTTCTTTTTTAAAAACAACTTCCTGGTGGGCATCAGCATAGATGGTCCTCGTGCGCTGCACGATGCGCACCGGGTGGAC